>NZ_DBHKZA010000065.1:0-36801 GCF_057314935.1 Achromobacter sp. | reverse complement strand
ATGTCGGTGCGCAAGCCCGTGCCGTACTGCACCCACGACACCGCGATCAGGCGGGTGCGCGCGTCCACGTGCTGCCACAGGTCATCGACCGTGTAGCGGTGCGACTGCGCTTGCGCCACCCGCACCTGCACGCCGCGGCGGCGCAGGTTCAGCCAGGGCAAGGCGTTGGTGGGATGCTCCTGGTCGTCCACGATCAGGTTGTCGCCGTCCTGCCAGGCCAGGCCCTGCGCAACGGTATTCAAGCCTTCGGTCGTGTTCTTGGTGAAAGCCAGCCGGCGCCCCTCTCCGCCGATCAGGCGGGCCAGGCGCACACGCAGCGCATCGGCGTCGCGCAGCCATTGCGGCTTGTCGCTGCGCGCATGCGTGATGCCGTCGAAGAAGGCCGCGACGGCGTCCGCCACCTTGGGCGACAGCGGGCTGGTGTAGGCGATGTTGGCGTAGGCCTTGTCACGCGTGATGGGAAACAACTGCCTGAATTCGTCCTGCCAGCTCATGCGCGACCTTCCGTGTGATTGCAACTTGGTATGCCGGAATTCTAGGTATATGACGCGAATCTGGATAAGGCTAAGTTCTTATATTCATATGACCATATAGTCGCTCGGAATTCGGCGTCGCCCCCATAGAATTCATGCCTTTCTTGCATACACACAATACGGGAACGGCATGCGATTGACTCAACTCTTCAAAGCGGCGGGCATCGCCGCGGCGCTGACGATTGCCGGCGCGGCACAAGCCGGCACGGTGGACACCATCAAGAAGCGCGGCGAACTGGTGTGCGGCGTCAGCCAGGGTTCGGCGGGGCTTTCCATCGCCGACAAGCAAGGCCGCTGGACGGGCCTGGACGCGGACCTGTGCCGCGCGCTGGCCGCCGCCGTGTTGGGCGACGCCGAGAAGACACGCTTCGTCCCGCTGAGTTCGCAGCAGCGCTTCCCGGCGCTGCAGTCAGGCGAGATCGATGTGCTGAACCGCAATACGACCATCACGTCCAGCCGCGACGCGGGCCTGGGCATCGTGTCCGCCGGCATCGTCTTCTATGACGGCCAGGGCTTCCTGGTGCCGCGCAAGCTGGGCGTCAAGAGCGCCACCGAACTGGATGGCGCGCAGGTCTGCGTGCAGCCCGGCACCGTCAACGAACAGAACCTGGTCGACTACTTCAAGAAGCATAAGCTCACGTACCGCCCGGTGGTGATCGAGAACCTGGTGGAACTGGAGCAGGCCTTCTACGCGGGCCGTTGCGACGTCTACCTGTCGGACGCCTCGACGTTGGCCGCCAGCCGCGCCGCGCGGGCCGGCAAGCCCGACGACTTCGTGATCCTGCCCGAACGCATCAACAAATCGCCGCTGGGTCCGTTCGTGCGGCAGGACGACGCCAACTGGGCAGCCATCGTGCGCTGGACCGTCAATGCGCTGGTCGCGGCCGAAGAACTGGGCATCACGGCAAAGAATGCCGACAGCCAGACGCAAAGCACCGACGCGCAAGTGCGCCGCCTGCTGGGCGTGGAACCGGGCATCGGCAAGAGCTTCGGCCTGGACGAAAGCTGGGCGAAGAACGCCATCAAGGCGGTGGGCAACTACGGCGAAGTGTGGGTCCGCAACCTGGGCGCTGCCACGCCGCTGAAGCTGGACCGCGGCCTGAACGCGCAGTGGAACCAGGGCGGCCTGCTGTATTCGCCGCCGTTCCAGTGAGTGTGATTCCCTGAACGCGGCAGGCGGGCCATTGGCCCGCCTTTTGCATTGGCAACGGCCATCATGACTGCAACGACCCTACCCTTCCCCCCTCCCGGCCCGCTGCGCCGCTGGCTGCCGTCCGTGGCCTGGATCCTGGCGCTGGGCGGCATGGCCGCCGTCCTGCTGCTGCATATCGAATCCGTACAGACGGCGCGCGGCGTCCAGGGCGGATTCGGCTTCCTGTTCCAATCCGCGGGCTTTCGCATTTCGGAAAGCCTGCTCGCCGTCTCGCCCGAAGACCCCTACTGGATGTCGATCGCGGCCGGCCTGGTCAATACGCTGACCGTGGCGGCCGTGGCCATTCCGCTTGCGACCGCGCTGGGCATCGCGCTGGGCCTCATGCGCCTGTCTTCCCATGCGTTGGCCGCGCGCTGCGCCGCCGCGATCATCGCGCCGCTGCGCAACACGCCGGTGCTGCTGCAACTATTCGTCTGGTACGGGCTGCTGCTGCGGCTGCCGGACCTGCGGCAAGCGTGGTCGCCGCTGCCTTCCGTGCTGCTGTCCAACCGCGGGCTGGCCTTGCCCGCCGTACAGGGCTGGCTGCCGTACGCCGCCGTCTTGCTGCTTGCCGTGGTGCTGGGCTGGCACGCGAAGCGCCGCTGGGGTAACGGCGCCATACTCGCCGCATTGGCCCTCGCCGCGTTGTCCTGGGCCTTGCTGCCCGCCATGCAGATCGACCTGCCGGTCAAACGCGGCTTGGGCCTGCAAGGCGGTTGGCAGCCCAGCATCGAATTCGCCGCGCTGTTGATCGGCCTGGTCGTCTTTCATGCGGCCTACATCGCCGACATCGTGCGCGCGTCGGTACGCGCCGTGCCGGTCGGGCTGGTCGAGGCCGGCCAGGCGATGGGCCTCGCCCCTTGGGGTGTGCTGCGGCTGGTGATCGCCCCCTACGCGACGCGCGTCGCCCTGCCCCCGTACGCGAACCAGTGCCTGGCACTGGTTAAGAACAGCACGCTGGCGATCGCCATCGGCTACCAGGAACTGATGGCCGTCATCAATACCGCCATCACGCAGACCGGACTGGCGCTGGAAGGCATTGCGCTGGCGGTCGCGGTCTATCTGACGCTGGCGCTTTTGCTGGGCGGCGGCTTGTCGGCCTGGAACGCACGCAATACCCGGCACGGCCCCGGCGACACCCACGGCGCTCGGCTCAGCGACCGCCCCTTGTGGCGCGCAACGGGAAGCGACCCGCATCCGTGGCGCGGCTACGTCCTGTCGACGGTGTTGGCCGTGCTGTTGGCGGGGGTGGCCTGGGCCCTGCTGGACTGGGCCGTGTTGCGCGCCGTCTGGCTGGGCGGCCCGGAGGCCTGCGCCAACGCCACCGGTGCTTGCTGGGCCGCCGTGGGGGAAAACCTGCCGCTGCTCTTCTTCGGCACCATGTCGCCCGCCGACCGCTACCCGGCCTTCATCGCCTGCGTAGCGCTGCTGGGCGGTATCGGCTTGACGCTGGGCGCTCGCCGCCTGCCCGCCCGCGCGCGCGCCGCAGCGCTGGCCATCCTGTTGCTGGTCGTCGCCGGCGCCTTGACCGGTTGGCCCTGGGGCGGCTCGCTGATCGGCCCGCAACGCTGGAGCGGCTTGTTGGTGACCTTGATCCTGGCCATCGCCGCCTTGGCCGCCGCCGTGCCGCTGGCCTTTGGGCTGGCGCTGCTGCGACGCTCCGGCAGTCGCGCCGGTGCGCTTGCCGCCGCCGGCCTGATTGAAGCCGTGCGCGGCGTCCCGCTGGTGACGCAACTGCTGTTCGCATCCTTCGTGTTGCCCATGCTGCTGGGCGGCGGAGTATCCAAGTTCAGCATGGCGCTGGCCGCGCTGACGCTGCACACCGCCTGCCTGCTGGCCGAGGTGCTACGCGGCGCGCTGCAGGCGATCCCGCCTGGCCAGATGATGGCGGCGCGCGCGTTGGGCATGCGCCCCGCCACGGCCTATGCCACGGTCATCTGGCCGCAGGCCCGCCGCATCGCCGCGCCCGCCGCGCTGGGCGTCTTCGTGGGCGCCGTCAAAGACACGTCGCTGGTCAGCATCATCGGCGTGTTCGACGTGCTGGGCGCGGCCAAGGCGGTCGTGGCCGGAACCGAATGGCGGCCTTACCACGTCGAAGTCTATCTGGCGGTGGCGCTGCTGTATTTCGCGGCCAGCCTGGCGCTGTCGAAGGTGGCGCGGCGGATGGAGGCCCGCGCCGCCTAGAACGCGTACAGACTCAGCCCGCTCAGCCCTTGTTCAACGCCGCGGCAGCCTTGATCAACGCCTTGAACGCCTTTTCATCGACGCGGTCGCCCTCGTGGATGTCGATGGCGCGCCGGGTGTTGCCGTCCAGGCTGGCGTTGAACAAGCCGGCGGGATCGGCCAGTGCCACCCCCTTGGCGAAGGTCAGTTTCACCGCCGCCTTGTAGGTTTCGCCCGTGCAGAGGATGCCGCCGTGCTCCCATACCGGTACCCCGCGCCATTTCCAGGTTTCGGCCACGCCCGGGAGGGCCTGCTTGATCCACTTGCGGACCTGGGCCAGCACGTCGCCGCGCCAGTCGTCCAGTTCGCGGATCCTGGCGTCGATCTTCTGGGAGGCGGTCGTGTCATGCGCCGCGCCAGTTGCGCTGCTGGTCTTTGTCGCCATGCGTGTTGGCCTCCTCGCCGTTATGGAATCAGCCCGCGCGCGAACCCAAAGGCGTGCGGTTCAGGAAGCGGTCGAAGGCGCTTAGATACGCCGCCTCAACCGCGGTCAGTTTGCGCTGCTTGTGCCAGGTCAGGAATACGTCCATCTCGGCCACGGATTCGGCCGGCGGCAGGCGTCGCAGTTCGCCGTTGGCCACATCCTGGCGGATCAGGTGTTCCGGCAGGAAGCTCAGCCCGATGCCGGCCACCACCATGCGCCGGACTTCTTCGATGTTGGAGGACGTGCCCACGATCCGGCCCGTGAACCCCTGCTGGTCGCGGAAGATGGTGAGCGGTGACAGCGTATCGCCGATCTGGTCGCTGGCAAAGCACACGAAGTTCTGATCCATCAGGTCTTCGATGCTGACCCGCTGTTTCGCGAACAGCGGGTGGTGGCGTCCGCAGACCACCGCATAGTGGTGGCGCAGGAACAGGCGCCGCTCCAGCCCTTCGACGGGTTTGCGGCACAGGCAGATGCCCAGCGCCGGCACGCGTTTGCTCAGTGCATCCAGGATGGCCGCGCTGGGCAGCACGTCCATGTGGAATTCGATCTTGGGGTAGCGCCGATGAAACTGCGCCAGGAAATCGTCGTACGCCGGGCTTTGCACCTTGCTCATCACCAGCAGCCGCAAGGTGCCGGCGATTTCGGCCTTGTCCTGAAGGGCGGCGTTTTCGATGCGCGCCATGGTGCCGTACATGTCCCGGGCGATCGCGTAGACCTCGTCGCCCAGGCCGGTCAGCCGGAATTCCCCGTTGCGGCGATGCAGCAGCATGCCGCCCACGGCGTCTTCCAGCCGCTTGAGCGCCTGGCTGACCGCGGGCTGGCTCAGGTGCAGCGCCTGCGCGGCGCGGCCGACCCCGCGTTCCTGCACCACAAACATGAAGGTGCGCAGCAGGTTCCAGTCCATGCGCTCGGGCGCAAGCGGCAATGAGGTGGGATTTCGGGCGGGCGGCTGGGGCATGGCGTCACGTGCGGGGTCCGGGAAAAGACAGGATCGAACCCACGCAAGCGATGCCGCGCCCCTGTGTTCAGACGCCGGCCAGCCCCGCAAAAAACCGCGACGCGTTGGATTCCAACCCTTCGATATAGTAGCCGCCTTCCTGCACGATCAGGGTCGGAAGCCGCAAGCCGCCCACCTCGCGGCCCAGCCGCTCGAAGCCGTCTTCCGTGACGCTGACCATGGCTTGGGGGTCTTTCTCGAAGATGTCGAATCCCAGCGACAGCACCAGCGCGTCCGGCTGGAACAGTTCGATCGCGCGGCGCGCCTGCGCCAGTCTGTCGAAGAACACCGACTCCGGCGAGCCGTGCGGCATCGGCAGGTTGATGTTGTAGCCGTAGCCCTCGCCCGCCCCGCGTTCGTCTTCGAAGCCCGCCACCACGGGGTAGAAGTTCTCGGGGTCGCCATGGATCGACACGTACAGCACATCGCTGCGTTCGTAGAAGATCTCCTGGATGCCCTGGCCGTGGTGCATGTCCGTATCCAGGATGGCCACGCGCTGATACTTCGAGCGCAAGCGCTGGGCGGCGATGGCGGCATTGTTCAAATAGCAGAACCCGCCGGCAGCGTCGCGACGCGCGTGATGGCCGGGCGGCCGGCAGATCGCGTAGGCGTGGCGGTCGCCCGCCAGCACGGCCTCGGCGCCCGCGACTGCGCACTGGGCGGACCAATAGGCCGACTGCCAGGTCTGCGGACCCACCGGGCAACTGCCGTCGGCCAGATAGCGGCCGGCCTTGGCCAGCACGCCGCGCAGCGCGTTGGGTTCGCGCACGAAGACGTTGGAGACGACTTCGCCGCCCCAATCGCCCGGCAGCTTCATCCAGTCCTCGTGCGCGCTTTGCAGAAACTGCAGATAGTCCAGGGAATGCACCGCCGACAACGCCCCCGCCCCATGATCGGCAGGCGCCTGCACGTCGAACCCCAGCTTCTTCGCCGCTTGCACCAGGCCGTCCAGCCGCGCCGGCACTTCCTGGGGCGTGCGCATCTTGCCGCGCGAAAAATAGGTCTGCGGATGGTGCAGCTTCTGGTCGTCGTGAAAAAATGCCTTCATGCTTGCTGATCCTTCAGTTGGAATTGCTCGGTGCGCTGGCCAACATTGCCCAGCAGCAGGACGGAAACCAGGGAAAGCAAAGAAATCGCCGAAAACAGCAACGCCAGCGGCCACCACTGGCCTTTGAAGTTCTCGGCCAGCACAGTGCCCAGCAAGGGCGTCAAGCCGCCGAAGATCGCGCCCGACAGCTGATAAGCCATCGAGATGCCGGTGTAGCGGATGCTCGTCGGAAAGCTGTCGCTGACGTAGCCCGCGATCACCGCGTAGTAGGCGCCCATGAAGAGTACCGCCACACCCACGCCCAGCGTAATACTGGTAAGCGAGCCCTGGTCGACCAGGTTGAACATGGCGTAAGGCGTGAACATCGACACGAAGGCCATCGCGCCCAGGAAGCGCAGGTTGCCGACGCGGCTGGCGATGTACGCGGCCAGCGGCGTAATGAAGAACTGCATGATCGACACGACCAGCAGGCAATCCAGGATCACCGCCCGGTTCAGGCCGACGTACTGCGTCGTGTAGGCGATCATGAACGTGTTGGTGAAGTAGAAGCCGGCAATGCCCAGCACATTGGCGCCCACGGCCAGCGCCAACAGACGGGGTGCGCCGCGCAGCACCTGTGCAAGCGGCGCCTGGGCGGGCCTGGCCGGCCTGTGCGATGGCGCGGATCTGGCGCGGTCGGCCTGCGCCTGCTTTTCAGCCAGGAAGTCCGGCGATTCGTTGACGCTTAGCCGGATCACGAAGCCCACGACCAGCAGCACCGCCGAAAACAGGAACGGCACGCGCCATCCCCAGCTGAGGAACGCCGCGTCGTCCAGGCCGGTCACCAGCTTGAACATCAGCATCGACAGGATCAGCCCGGCGGGGCTGCCCAATTGCGCGAAGGACGCGAAGAAGGTGCGCTTGCTCTTGTCCGGCGAATGCTCGCCGGCCATCAGCACCGCCCCGCCCCATTCGCCGCCCACCGCGATCCCCTGCACGATCCGCAGCAGGATCAGCAGCACGGGCGCCCAGAAGCCGATGGACGCATAGGTAGGCAACAGGCCGATCAGCACGGTCACCGTACCCATCATGACCAGGGTGATCACCAGGGATTTCTTGCGGCCGATCTTGTCGCCGATATGGCCGAAGATCGCGCCGCCCAGCGGCCGGGCGAAGAAGCCCACCGCGAACGTGCCCAAGGCGGCCAGGGTTCCGTAGAAGCCCGTGGCCGACGGGAAAAAGAGCTTGCCAAACACCAGCGCGGCGGCGGTGGCGTAGATGTAGAAGTCGTACCATTCGATCATGGTGCCGACGAAAGCGGCGGTCGACGCGCGCACCGGCTGGTGCCCCGTCGCAGTTTTTCCCCTCATGTTTATCTCTCTTAAGGTAGGTTGAGGTCTATCAGCCCGCTGTTATAGCCCTGGCCCAACCATAAGAAAAATTCTTATTTCTTATCCGCCGAATTACTTCGGCTAATGAGTAAAAACCCTTATTCCACGCATTCCGGCGCCGCGGTCTCGCGGCTAGCCAGCGGCCCCGCTCATCCGCTGCAACCACGCCGGACGCGGCGCCGCGTCCAGCCAGTTCTTCACGATCAGCCCCAGTTCGGTATCCCCCGAAATGCGCAGCCTGCGCTGAAAGAACAGGGTGTCCGCGTCGGTCTCGGCCCGAATCAGGCGGAACAAGTCGGCCAGCTTCGCGCCCAATTCCAATTCGCATGGCGCACGGCTCCACGCAGGCCGGAAGGCGCCACCGAGCACCGTAAAGGCACTGCGCAGTCCCAGGTCTTCGATGGTGATGGCGAAACTGCGGCCATCCAGTTCCGGCGGCGGCGACAGCCATTTGAGCCGTCTTGCCAACTCCAGCCCCGCCACGAAGTGCAGGGATACCGCCGGCGTGGGCAGACGGCGGCCCAATCGCGCGACCAGCGCCGGCGGATTCAGGTTCCAGGTCGCGCTCATGCCGCGGCCTCCAGCAATTCGATGCCGGCGCGGCCATGGTAGTAGCCGTTGCAACGGCCGATGCCCGCAGGTGGCGCGACGGCAGCGGGTTTGCCGCCGCAACGTGTCGCGTCCAGCGCGGCCACGGCGTCCAGCGTGCCCGCCGACTGCGGGCTGACACGCAGCACGTCGACGCCCATGCGGGCCAGTTCAGGCGCCTGCGCCAGCAAATCCAGGCAGGCGGCGGACTGCACCTGGATACCGTTGATGCCCAGGAATTCACGCGACTCGCGCGTACGCATGTCCAGTCCGTCGGGGTGTTCGATGCAGCGAAACCCGCAATCGTCCTTCTTCAGCCGGAAATGGCGGGCAGTGAAGCAGCGCGCGGAAAAGGCCAGCGCCATGCGGCCCCACACCATCACTTCGGCCGCCATGTCGGCCGGGCGCTCTTCCAGCAGCCGCGCCAGCGTGCCGCCGTCCATTTCCAGCGGCGCCACGAAGCGCACCGCGCCGCGGCTGGCCAGCCATTGCAGCGTGCCGCCGTGATAGGCGTTCACGTGCGGGCCCGCCACGAATGCGCGGCCCGCCAGGTGCCGCACGGCGCCCAGTTCGCCGGCCTCGACCATGAAGTCATCCTGGTCGCAAAGCTTCTTCAGCGCATGGGCCTCTGCCCCGGTTTCAATCAAGGTGCGGCCGGACAGCACGACGGTCTTGCCTGCGGCGCGCAGGTCGCGGGCCAGTCCCAACCAGTCGTCGGCCCGCAACTCGTGGCGCCGGCTACAGACGGTTTCGCCGATATAGAGGATGTCGGCCGCGCTGTCGGCCAGATCGGCGTAGAAGTCCAGCGTGCGCTGGCGCGGCCAGTAATAGAGCAACGGGCCGACGGATATCTGGAATGCGTTCGGTTTCATTTCCATGGACGTTCAAATGCGCCTTGGGTGACTTGGGATCCTTCCGCGTGGCGCGCCAGCAAGGCGTTCCATTCGGGCCGCGGCGAAAAACGCGCCGCGTCGGCGTGCACGCTGTCCAGCGCCGCGCGCAAGGTCGACACCACTTGCGTGACGTAGGCCGGGCTGCGCTGGCGGCCTTCGATCTTGACGGCGGACACGCCCATTTCGGCCAGGCGCGGCAGCAGGCCGATGGCGTTCAGGCTGGTGGGTTCTTCCAGCGCGTGGTCGGCCTGCCCGTCGACGTCGAAGCGGCCTTTGCACAAGGTGGGATAGGCGGCCGGTTCACCCGGCTCGTAGCGGTCGATCAAAATGCCGGACAAGCGTGCATCCATGCGGCCGTTCTCTTCCACCCAGCGCACGGCATGCGCGGGCGAACAGACGCCCTTGTTATTGGGTGAATCGCCCGTGGCGTACGACGACAGCAGGCATCGGCCTTCGGCCATGACGCACAGGCTGCCAAAGCCGAACACTTCGACTTCCACGCTGACGTTGGCGCAGATGCGCGCGACTTCGGCCAGGGTCAGGACGCGGGGCAGCACCACGCGGCGGATGCCGAATTGCTCTTTCATCAGCTCAATGGCATCGGCGTGCGTGGCGGAACCCTGCACGGACAAGTGCAGGCGCAGGTCGGGATAGCGGTCGCTGGCGTAGGCCAGCAACCCAGGGTCGGCCATGATGACCGCATCCGCGCCCAGCCCGTGTGCGGCGTCCACCGCATCGCGCCATTCCTGCGCGCGGCCCGCCTGCACGAACGTATTGATGGCGAACAGCACCTGGCGCCCCTTGCCGTGCGCCAGTTCGACGCCTGCGCGGATGTCGTTTTCGGTGAAGTTGAGCCCGGCGAAGTTGCGGGCGTTGGTTGCGTTCTTGAGCCCGAGATAGACGGTGTCGGCGCCCGCCTCGATGGCCGCTTTCAAGGCGGCGAGGCTGCCGGCCGGGGCCACGAGCTCGATGGGAGAGGTTCGAGTTTGCATGCCGGCCAGTCTAGGGTCCGGCGGGCATCCCGGCCTTGTCGCAGATCAAACCGGAATGCGGCCGCACGCAGGAATGGCGCGGTGCTATTCCTCGGAATGCAGCCCGTGTTCCACGGCGTACACGGCGACCTGCACGCGGCTGGTCAGGTTCAGCTTTTTCAGCACGTTCTGCACGTGGATCTTGACGGTGCTTTCGCTCACGTCCAGCTCTCGCGCAATGACCTTGTTGCTGGCGCCGCGCGCCAGGCACTGGACGATCTGCGTTTCGCGCGCCGTCAGCCGGTGGCGCTCGGCGTTGCCGGAAGCCTGCGCCGCCTGCGATGCCGCCCCGCGGAACTGATCCACCAGCTTGGCCGTCATGCTTTCTGCGATGACCGATTCACCGGCTGCGGCGCGGCGGATGGCGGAGGTCAGGACCTCGGCGTCGATGTTCTTCACCAGATAGCCGCGGGCGCCGTCACGCAGCGCCTGGCCCAGTTCGTCGGCTTCTTCCGAGACCGTCAGGATGATGACCGCACAGGACGGCAGGTCCTGCGTCAGCAATTGCAGCGTTTCCAGGCCGGACAGGCCAGGCAGGTTCAGGTCCAGCAAGACCACGTCGGGCTTGAGCTCCTTGGCGCGCTTGATGCCTTCCACGCCGTCGCCGGCTTCGGCCACCACTTCGAAATCGGGCTGGCGTTGCAACAGCAGGCGCACGCCCGAGCGGAATAGCGTGTGGTCATCGACAAGCAGGATACGGATAGGCATGTTCAGAACGTGTCAGGCGGCCTGGCGTTCGCTGCCAGGCAAGGTCAGCGCCACGCGCGTGCCGGCGCCGGGCTGGGATTCCAGTTTTATCATGGCGCGCATCCGCGCGGCGCGCTCCTGCATGATGTGCAGGCCCACGTGGGATTCGCCGCGCGCGGCCACTTCGGCGGGGTCGTAGCCCTGCCCGTCATCCTGGATCAACAGCGAGAAGTCACGTTCGTTGTTGACCGACACCAACACCTGACCGGCCTCGGAATGCTTGCGCACATTGGACAGCGCCTCTTGCAGGATGAACAGCACTTGCAGCTGCTGCTCGGGTGGCAACGGGCCGCCCTCGTCGCCGCCAAAGCGCAGATCGGTCTGGATGCCGGTCTGCCGGCGAAAGCGCTCCACGGTGGATTCAATGGCGGCTTGCAGGTCGCCCTGCCCCAGCTTGCTGCGGAAATTGGTCAGTAATTCGCGCACGTCCTGATAGCTTTCGTCCACGCCCGTGCGCAACAGCGGCAGAATCTCGGTGATCTCTTCCTGATCGCCGCGTTTGACGGCCGCGTCCAGCATCTGCAATTGCAGGTTCAGGAAGTTCAGGCCTTGCGCCAGACTGTCGTGCAGCCCCTGGGCGACCAGACCGCGTTCCTGCACCACCGCCAGTTGCCGCGCCTGCGCGCTGAGCCGCCGGTTATCCAGCGCCACGCCCAGGTGCTGCCCCAGGGTTTCCAGCAACTGGGAGTCCGACGGCGCCAGACGGCGTTGCTGGCGGAAATGCAGCGAATAGGATCCCAGGACTTCGTCGCGGGTCACGATGCGGAACACCGCCACGCTGGCAAAGCCCTCGCGCTGGCAATTCAGATCCAGTTCGGGCGGCGAATGGCGGAAATCCTGGATGACGATGACACCCGCCTGCCGCGTCGCGACGCCGCAGTAGCAGTCGTCCACCTTCATGCAGTGTTCAGATTCCACAAGCGCCTCCGACAGGCCCACCGACACCACCAGGTTCAGCTTTTCGTTAGTGGGGTCCAGCGCGCGGATGCTGCCGCCCTCAGCGTCGAACTGCAGCATGACGCGGCGCAGGAAGCCGTCGCACATGGCCTCGATCTCGTTGGGCTGGTTCAGAAAGGCCGCCATGTCGTACAACGCGCCGATATCGCGGTTCTGCGCGGCCAACTGCGCGGTCTTGTGCTCGACGCGCTGTTCCAGGCCGGTGTACAGGTCCTGCAGCTCGTCCGCCATGCGGTTGTAGCCACGAGCCAGCAGGCCGAACTCGTCCTGGCTTTCCACGGGCAGCCGCGTGCTGAATTCGCGCTCTGCCATGCGCTTCAGGCCGTCACGCAGACGCAGCACGGGTGCGATGATCCATAAGTACAGCAGATAGATCATGGCCAACGTGCCCGCGCTGGCGATGGCCGCCAGAATGCCTTGCGACAGGCGCAGCGACGTGGTCTTGCCGGCGTTGTCCTGTTCGATCATCCGCACCAGCTTGTCGGCGCGCGACACGAACTCCGGCAGGGTCTGCAGATAGGCGGCCGCATCGGGCTGCGCCATGGCGCGCAAGGCGGCCGGCCGCATCACGTCTTGCCAGTAGCTCGCCACGTCGTGCCATTGCGCGCGGATCGCCTCGTCGCTGGGGATGAACAGCGGACGGGCGGGGTTGCCGCGGGCCAGCCGCGCAATGGTCTCGTCCAGCACCGCGATCTGTTCCTGGGTGCGCACCTCACGGCCGGCTTGCGGGCGCATCAACTCCACCGCCACGCGTTTGGCGCGCATGCGCAGGCTGCCGGTGTCATTGATGGCGGCGCCCGCCCCTTCCAGTTGCCACGACAGCCACAGCGTCCAGCTGATCATGGACAACACCACCACCAGCGCCACCAGCGAACTGGCGATGATGCGCGTGGACAGGCGATGCCGGGGGGAAGGCAGGCCGTCAAGTCCGGAGATGGGCGAGGAAGACGTCATGAAGATCGGTACGGGCGGCGCGGTACGGTTGATAGTGTAGTCGCCTTCAACCCAGGCCCAGCGCGCCGCACAGGAAGTCCGCCACCTGCGCGGGGTCGTTCAGCGGCAGGCAGGGCAACGCGGTGTCCAGCGGCGCGTCGGTCACGATCGCCAGGAAGCTGCCGTCTTCGGCGTGCAGCGGCGGTTTACCCAGCGCGGGGCGATAGACCTCGATGCGCGGGATCGCCGCCTGCTTGAACCCTTCCACCAACACCAGGTCGGCGGGCGACAGGCGCGCCAACTGGTCCGCCAGCGACGGTTCCGGCGCATCGCGCAGTTCGTGCACGATGGCGTAGCGGTAGGGCGAGGCCACCATCACCTCCTGGGCACCCGCCAAGCGGAAGCGCGCGCTGTCCTTGCCCGGCGGCTCCATCTGGAAATCGTGATGGCTGTGCTTGATGACATTGACGCGCAGCCCTCGCGCCGCCAGCAGTGGCAGCATTGCTTCGATCAACGTGGTCTTGCCGCTGCCGGACCGGCCGGCGATACCGAAAACTGGGCTCATGCATGCTCCGTAAACAAGGGACAGACCATAGGTAAAAACGCGTCCGCCCGCGGCGAGTATGCCAGCAAAGCCCCTGCCACCAGGTCGAAGTACCAGCCATGCAGCGTCAGGTCGCCCGCCTGGACGGCGCGGCGCACGAAGGGCAATTCCTCAAGGTTGCGCAGCGAGATCAGGATGGACGCCTGCTCGCAGGCGCGCCGGCGTTCGGCGTCGGTGGCATCAGGCATCTGGCGCAGCACCTGGTGGCGGGCCGGCTCGGCGATGTCCATCCAGCGCTCCAGGTAGTCGGTTTCGCCGTCGCTGCGGGTGCGGCGTTCCATCAGCGCCCGGATGCCGCCGCAGTGCGCGTGCCCCAGGACAATAACGCGGCTGACCCGCAGTTGCTCCACGGCGAACTGTATGGCGGCCAACACGCCTTGCAAGCCACGGTCGGCGCTCGTGGGCGGCACCAGGTTGGCCACGTTGCGCACGGCGAAGATGTCGCCGGGGTCGCAACCCAACATCATGGCGGGATCCACGCGGGAATCGCAGCAGCCGATCAGCAAGGTGCTGGGGTGCTGGCCGTCTCGCAGATTGCGGTATAGCGCGGGCGCCTGTTCGTAATATTGCTGTTGAAAGCGCTGGAAGCCGCCGATGAAGCGTTCGATGTCTCCCATCTCAGCCTCCCGTCTGCGCCATGAACCGGACGATGCGCTCGGGGCGGGTGACGAACTCATGGCGTTCCGGCTTGGCGGCAATGCCTGCCAGGATCGCGCGCACCAGTTCCGCGTCATCCGCCCCCTGGCGCAGCAGGCGGCCCAGCGGCACCTGGGCTTCCTGCCCCAGGCACAGGTACAACGTGCCGTCCACGCCCAGCCGCACTCGGTTGCAGGTGGCGCAGAAATGCCGCGACATGGGCGTGATCACGCCCAGCACCGGCGCGCCCTCGCCCGCCGTCCAGTATCGCGCCGGGCCGGTTCCCGCTCCCGCCAACGCCGGCACCAGCCCCGCGTCGGCGGCCAGGCGCGCGCCCATCGCGTTCAAATCCGTGTGCGTGAAGCCGCGGCCGCACTCGCCCATCGGCATGGGTTCGATCAGGCGTAGCACAAAGCCCTGCCCCATGGCGTAATCCAGCAGGCGCCGTACGTCGGCCTCGGGCGTGGCGGCATGCACCACACTGTTCAGCTTGATGGGTGAAAAACCCGCCTGGCGCGCGGCCGCCAGTCCCGCCAGCACGGAATCCAGGCAATCGCGGCCGGTGATCTGGTTGAACGCGGCGGCGTCCAGCGTGTCCAGGCTGATGTTCAGCCGGGTCACGCCGGCGGCGCGCAGGTCATCGGCGTGGCGAACCAGTTGCGTGCCGTTGGTGGATACGGACAGGTCGCCGAGCCCCGGCATCGCGGCGATGTCGCGGGCCAGGCCCGCCACGCCCCGGCGCAACAGCGGTTCGCCGCCCGTCAACCGGACCTTGCTAACGCCCAGGCGCACGAACAAGCCCACCAGCCTGGCCATTTCATCATGGCGCAACCAGTTGGCCGGGGTTTCGAAACCTTTGAAATCCTTGGGCAGACAGTAGCTGCAACGCAGGTCGCAGCGGTCCGTGACGGAGACGCGCAGGTAATCGATCCGGCGTCCGAAGCCGTCTGTCAGGGGTCCCGCGGCAGGCTCGTCCATCATGCGGCGCTCCCGCCATGGACGCGTTCGGGCTCGCCGCCCGCCTGCAGGTCGATCCCCTGGACGTCGGCGCGTTCGACCAGCAGCTTGGTGTATTGCCGCCAGGCGGTGTCGCGGCTCATGGACGTGAGCGCCATGGCGATCTGCTGCGCCACGTGTTCATACGGCAGCAGCCTGCCTTCGACGCGGCGCGTGACCCGCACGATGTGCAGGCCATGCCGGGTCTGCAGCAGGTGCGGCAGCAGGCCGCCCGAAGGCAGCGCAAAGACGGCGCGCTCGAACTCCGGCACCGTGTCGCCGCGGCCCAACTGGCCCAGGTTGCCGCCCACGGTCGCCGACGGGCAGTTGGACTGCTCGCGCGCCGCCTCGGCAAAGCGCGAGGGGTCGGCCAGCAACTCCTGCAGCACGACGTTGGCATGGGCGCGCAACCTATCCAGGCTCACGCTGGGCGTCACCTGGAACAGGATGTGGTCGGCTTCCACCAACTCCCCCACCATGAAGCGCTGCGGATGCATCTGGTAGAAGCGGCGGCAGGCAGCGTCGTCGGCCGCAGGCGCGGGCGCCTGCGCGGCGAGCAAGGCGCTGATGGCGCCCTCCTCGTCCTCGGCATCCAGGCCCAGGCGGGCCGCTTCGTCCAGCAGCACCCGGCGCAAGACCAGCGCGGTGACCGCGTGGCGCATGGGGTTGTCGGCTTGCGCATGCAGCGGCAGTTCACGTTCCAGATCCGCGTCGTTCAGTTCGACGCCATTGACGATGACAGGCATGTTCGGCTCCTGGTGCTTGGGTTCAGCGCGGGCGGACCAGCTGCCAGGCACGGCCCAGATAGCCCAGCGAGGCGAAGCCGCTCCAGACGTGGACCAACCGCGTGAACGGGAAGATCACGAACAAGGTCAGGCCCATGAACAGGTGCGCCTTGAACAGAAGCGGCACCTCGGCGACATGGCTGGCGGCATCTCCCTGGAAGGTGACGATGTGCTGCGCCCAGGTCATCAGGCGCACCATCATTTCACCGTCCATGTGACCCGCCGACAGCACGATGGTCGACAGGCCCAGCAGCAAGGTGACCAGGATCCACAACAGCAGCAGCTTGTCGCCGGGCCGCGTCGTGCGAGCGATGCGCGGGTCGGTCACGCGGCGATGGATCAGGATCAAGAGGCCGATCAGGCAGATTCCGCCCATGACGCCGCCGGCCGCCATCGCCACCGTCTGCTTCAACGTATGCGAGACGCCCAGCGTGTCCCAAACCACCACCGGCGTCAGCAGCCCGGCCAGATGCCCGAAGAACAGGCCCAGGATGCCGACGTGGAACAGGATGTTGCCCAGCCGCAATTGGCCGCGGTGCAGCAGCTGCGAGCTATCCGTCTTCCACGTATATTGCTCACGCTCGAAACGCGCCAGGCTGCCCAACAGGAAGATCGTCAGCGCGATGTAGGGGTAGATGCCGAAAAGGAACTGATTCAGGGAGTTCATGATGCGTCGTCCAGAGCATTAGTGGGCGGCCGGCGCCCGGGGATAGAAGCGCACGGTTTGCGCGCCGTCGCCCGAGAACGGCCGCAATAGCGGCTCCACGCCGTCCTGGCTGACGCCGTAGGTCTCCATGGCTTCGTCCATGTCGCGCACGGGCGCTTCGGTTTGTTCCCGCGGGATCACCCGGGACTGCGCGCGCAGCACTGCGAAGACGCCGGCATACGGGCTGCCGCCCTTGGCCAGCCGCGCGCCTATCGCCGCCAGCACATGGATGGCTTCGTCCAGCAGGTCCTGCGCCTGGGCGGGTTCGATCACGCCCAGGAACTCCAGGAAAAGCGGCACGTGGTCGGGCAGTTCGGACACGACGGGCTCGAATCCGTGGCCGCGGTAGGTGTCCAGCAGGTCGACCATGGCCTGGCCACGGTCGCGGCTTTCTCCATGCACGTGTTCGAACAGGTGCAGCGAATGCGAACGATTGCGGTCGAACGTGGCCACGTAGTTCTCCTGCACGGCAATCAGGTCATGGGTGGCCAGATAGCCGACCAGGGGCTGCAGGGCTTCCTCGGCGTCGGGGTAGTCGGCCAGCGCCGACTCCACGTCGCCCAAGGCATCCAGCAGTTCAGGCTCGGGGTAGCTGAGCAAGGCGGAAAGCAAGCGGTACAGATTCATGGTTTTCTCCTTTCCTAGCGGGCCAGGGCGGCCTTCTTGCGGGATTTCGGCATCTCGATGAAGATCTCGCTGCCTTGGGGCTTGCGTCCGAACAGAGTGCCTTCGGACACGCCGCCCGAGCAGCCGTTGCCGAAGGTGAATCCGCAACTGCCCTTCTCGTTGAAGCTGTCTTCCACCACTTCCTTGTGGCTGCTGGGCACGACGAACCGGTCTTCGTAGTCGGCAATCGCCATGATCTTGTACATGTCCTGCACGGTTGCCTCGGTCAGGCCCACCTGTTCCAGCAGGGCCGTGTCGCGTTCGCCGTGCACGGTCTCGGACCGCTTGTAGGCGCGCATGGCCAGCATGCGTTCCAGGGCCTGCAGCATGGGGGCTTCCTTGCCCGCCGTCAGCAGGTTGGCCAGGTAGCGCACCGGGATGCGCAGGCTGGACACGTCCGGGATCATGGCGCTCTTGCCCACGGTGCGCTGCGGCATCTGGCCCGCTTCGGCCGCCGTCTGGATGGGCGACAGCGGCGGGATGTACCAGACCATCGGCAAGGTGCGGTATTCAGGATGCAGCGGGAAGGCCACGCGCCATTGCACGGCCATCTTGTAGACGGGCGACTGGCGCGCGGACTCCAGCCACGACTCCGGAATGCCCTGCTCGCGGGCGGCGGCGATCACGTCCGGCGAATGCGGGTCCAGGAACAGGTCCAGCTGCGATTCGTACAGATCCTGCTCGTCGGCGGTGGCCGCGGCGCGCTCGATCTGGTCGGCGTCGTACAGCATGACGCCCAGGTAGCGGATGCGGCCCACGCAGGTTTCCGAGCAGACGGTCGGCTGGCCGGCTTCGATGCGCGGATAGCAGAACGTGCATTTCTCGGCCTTGCCGCTGCTCCAGTTGTAGTAGATCTTCTTGTACGGGCAGCCCGAGATGCACATGCGCCAGCCGCGGCACTTGTCCTGGTCGACCAGCACGATGCCGTCGTCTTCGCGCTTGTAGATGGAACCGGACGGGCAGCTGGCGACACAGGCCGGGTTCAGGCAGTGTTCGCACAGGCGCGGCAGGTACATCATGAAGGTGTTCTCGAACGTCGAGTACATCTCCTTCTGCACGCCTTCGAACAGCGCGTCCCGGCTGCGCGAGCTGAATTCGCCGCCCAGGTCGTCTTCCCAGTTCGGGCCCCAATGGATCTTCTCCATCTTCTTGCCGGTCAGCACCGAAACGGGACGCGCGGTAGGCGGCGTCTGCAACAGGGGCGCGTTCTGCAGGTGCTCGTAGTCGAAGGTGTAGGGTTCGTAGTAGTCGTCGATGGCCGGCAGGTTCGGGTTGGCGAACAGGTTGGCCAGGATGCGCAGCTTGCCGCCCTGGCGCGGTTCCAGCTTGCCGGCGGCGGTGCGCTCCCAGCCGCCCTTCCACTTGTCCTGGTTCTCCCATTCCTTGGGATAGCCGATGCCGGGCTTGGTCTCCACGTTGTTGAACCAGGCGTATTCGACACCGTCGCGGCTGGTCCAGACGTTCTTGCAGGTGACCGAGCAAGTGTGGCAGCCGATGCACTTGTCCAGGTTCAGCACCATGCCGATTTGGGCGCGTATCCTCATGATTGCTTCTCTTCTTGTTGCGTTGCCTGCGTGGCGGGGTCTTCAACGAGCGGGCCTTCCAGCCAGTCCACCTTCTTCATCTTGCGCAGCACCACGAACTCGTCGCGGTTGGCGCCGACTGTGCCGTAGTAATTGAAACCGTAGGCCTGCTGGGCATAGCCGCCGATCATGTGCGTGGGCTTGAGCACCGTGCGCGTGACCGAGTTATGGATGCCGCCGCGCTTGCCGCTGGTTTCCGCCCCCGGCACGTTCACGATCTTTTCCTGGGCGTGATACATCAGGCACATGCCCACCGGCACGCGCTGGCTGACGACCACCCGCGCGGTCAAGGTGCCGTTGACGTTGAAGACTTCGACCCAGTCGTTGTCCACCAGCCCGGCCTGCTTGGCCTCGGCTTCCGACACCCACACGTGGGGCCCGCCGCGGCTGAGCGTCAGCATGCGCAGGTTGTCCGAATACGTGCTGTGGATGCCCCATTTCTGGTGCGGCGTCAGCCAGTTCAGGACCAGCTCCTTTTCGCCGTTCGGGTAGCGGCCCAGCATGGGCGCCACCGTCTTGGTGTCGATGGCCGGCTTGTAGACGCAGGAGCCTTCGCCGAAGTCCAGCATCCAGCGGTGGTCCTGGTAGAACTGCTGACGGCCCGTCAGCGTGCGCCAGGGAATCAGTTCATGCACGTTGGTGTAGCCGGCGTTGTAGCTGACCTCTTCGCTTTCCAGGCCCGACCAGGTCGGCGCCGAAATGATCTTGCGCGGCTGCGCCTGGACGTCGCGGAAGCGGATCTTGTCGTGCTCGCGGCCGGCGGCCAGGTGCGTGTGGTCGCGCCCGGTGATCTTGCCCAGCGCTTCCCAGGCCTTGACCGACACGTGGCCATTGGTCTCGGGCGCGAAGGTCAGGATCATTTCGGCCGCGTCGATGGCGGTATCAAGCCGCGGACGGCCCTGGCTGACGCCGGCGTCCGAGACGCTTTCATTGAGGCCGGCCAGCTCGTGCACCTCGTGCTGGGTGTTCCAGTTGATGCCCTTGCCGCCGTTGCCCAGCTTGTCCAGCAAGGGGCCGACCGACGTGAACTTGCGGTAGATGTCGTTGTAGTCGCGTTCGACCACCGTCATCGACGGCGCGGTCTTGCCCGGCACCAGGTCGCATTCGCCCAGTTTCCAGTCCTTCGGTTCGAAGGCCTGGCCCAGTTCCCCCGGGGTGTCGTGCATCAGGGGCGTCATCACCAGGTCGCGGCGCTTGCCCAGATAGGGGCCGCCGATGTCGCTGAACTTCTTGGCCAGCAGCTTGTAGATTTCCCAGTCGGTCTTGCTCTCCCACAAGGGTTGCACCGCTTCGCTCAAGGGATGGATGAAGGGGTGCATGTCGGACGTGTTCAGGTCGTCCTTTTCGTACCAGGTGGCCGTCGGCAGCACGATGTCGCCGTACAGGCAGGTCGTGCTCATGCGGAAGTCCAGCACGGTCAGCAAGTCCAGCTTGCCTTCGGCCGCATCGTCCTGGAAAGTCACTTCCGTGGGTTTGATCGCGTCGCCTTCGTCGCCGAACACCGCGTTTTGCGCGCCCAGCAGGTACTTCAGGAAATACTCGTGGCCCTTGCCGCTGGACCCCAGGATGTTGGAACGCCACACGAACATGTTGCGCGGGAAGTTGGCCGGATCATCCGGGTCTTCGCACGACATGCGCAGCGCGCCGGACTTCAGCTGTTCGACCACATGCGCGATGGGGTCGCGGCCTTCGGCCTCGGCCTGGGCCACCACCTCCAGCGGATTGGTGCGCAGTTGCGGGGTCGACGGCAGCCATCCCATGCGCTCGGCGCGGGCGTTCAGGTCGATCATGCTGAGTTCGCCGTACTTGGCGCGGTCGGCGGTCGGGCCCAGGATTTCCTGCACGTTCAGCTTTTCGTGGCGCCACTGGCTGGTGTGCGCATAGAAAAAGGACGTGCCGTTCATCTGGCGCGGCGGGCGCGCCCAGTCGGAGGCGAACGCCAGCGGCGCCCAGCCGAACTGCGGGCGCAGCTTTTCCTGGCCCACGTAGTGCGCCCAGCCACCGCCGCTCTTGCCCACGCAGCCGCACATCATCAGCATGTTGATGATGCCGCGGTAGATCATGTCCATGTGGTACCAGTGGTTCAGGCCGGCGCCGACGATCACCATCGATTTGCCTTCGGTGTCGTGGGCGTTTTGCGCGAATTCGCGCGCCACCTGGATCACTTGGGCACGCGGCACCCCGGTGTGCTTTTCCTGCCAGGCCGGCGTGTAGGGCACGTCGTCGTCGAACGATGTCGCAACGTTGCCGCCGCCCAGGCCGCGGTCCAGGCCATAGTTGGCCATCTGCAGGTCGTACACGGTGGCGACCAGCGCCTCCGTGCCATCGGCCAGGCGAATGCGGCGGGCCGGCACGTTGCGCACCAGCAGTTCGTCATGTTCGCTGCCGAAGTACGGAAAGCCCACGCCGACGACCTCGCCGCCGGCGCCTGACAGGCTCAACACCGGTTCAATGTCGCGGCCATCGCCGCCATCCTTCGATTCCAGGTTCCAGCGGCCGACCTTTTCGCCGCCGTTGACCGCGCCCTCGCCCCAGCGAAAGCCGATACTGCCGTTGGGCGCTACCAAGTCGCCGCTATGGGCGTCCAGCACCAGAGTCTTCCAATCGGGGTTGTTCTGTTCGCCCAACGCGCCGTCCAGATGAGACGCGCGCAGGAAGTGATCCGGCGCGTAGAAGCCGTCGCGTTCCTTCAACAGCACCAGCATCGGCATGTCGGTGTAGCGCCGCACGTAGTCCTGGAAGTACGGCGAGGGGTTCGCCGACAGATGGAATTCCTTCAGGATGACGTGGCCCATGGCCATCGCCAGCGCGGCATCGGTGCCTTGCTTGGGCGCCAGCCAGATGTCGCCGAACTTGACCATTTCGCCGAAGTCGCTGGAGACGGCCACCGTCTTGGTGCCCTTGTATCGGACCTCGGTGTAGAAGTGGGCGTCGGGCGTGCGGGTCTGGGGCACGTTCGACCCCCAGACCATCAGGTAGGTCGAGTTGTACCAGTCGGCCGATTCCGGCACGTCGGTCTGTTCGCCCCAGATCTGCGGGCTGGCGGGAGGCAAGTCGCAATACCAGTCATAGAAACTCAGGCACACGCCGCCCAGCAGGCTCAGGTAGCGCGCGCCGGCGGCATAGCTGACCATGGACATCGCCGGAATCGGCGAAAAGCCGATCACGCGGTCGGGGCCGTACTTCTTGATGGTCAACGCGTTGGCGGCGGCGATGATCTCGGTGGCCGTATCCCAGTCGGCGCGCACGAAGCCGCCCAGGCCGCGGATCGACTTGTAGCGCTTGGCGCGCACGGGGTCCTGGCTGATCCATTCCCACGCCGCGATGGGGTCCATGGTCTTGCGCGCGTCGCGCCACATTTCCATCAGGCGGCCCCGGATCATCGGGTACTTCACCCGCTGTGCCGAATACACGTACCAGCTATAGGACGCGCCACGGGGACAGCCGCGAGGCTCGTGGTTGGGCAGGTCGGGACGCGTGCGCGGATAGTCCGTCTGCTGCGTCTCCCAGGTGATCAGGCCATTCTTGACGTAGACCTTCCACGAACACGACCCCGTGCAGTTCACCCCGTGGGTCGAACGCACGACCTTGTCGTGCTGCCAGCGGGAACGGTACGCGTTCTCCCACTTGCGGTCTTCGTTGACCGTTTCGCCGTGGCCGTCCGCGAAGGTTGACTTCACCCGCGACATGAACTTCAGCCGGTCCAGAAAATGACTCATTGTGTTTCTCCAAGAACGCCGGCCTGGCCGGCGCGTACTGCGATCGATGCCGTTGAATCCACTGTAGGCCCCGCTCTGTCCCCCGCCTATTCGCCAGTGGCACAGGCGGGGCACGGCAGAGTGACTAGTCACAGCGAGGAAAGCGACGGGGTTGAGGGGTTGGTTGCGCGGTGCGCGCGTCGTGTGGGCGCCGACGTCATGATGGGTGGAGCGCGACCCGCGCTAGCCACGCACACCACCTTCCAGCGCGCGCAACCCATCGGCTCCCCCCATCAGCAAGGCACCGGCGCGTTGCGGCGGGCGTAGAACCACCAGGTGATCAGCATGCAGGTGGCGTAGAAGGCGATGAAGCAATACAGCGCGGCCTGTACGCCGCCCGTCATCTCCAGCGACGTGCCGAAGCTGCGAGGGATGAAAAAGCCGCCGTAGGCCCCGATGGCGCCGGAAAAACCCAGCACCGCGGCCGATTCCTTGGCGGCTTCGCTCATGGCCTGCTTCTGGCCGGCGGCGCCCTTGCCTTTGGCCGCCTGCGTGCGCTCGCGCAGGAAGATCACGGGGATCATGCGGAACGTGGACCCGTTGCCCAGGCCGGTCAGCGCGAACAGCACGATGAACATGGCCAGGAAGCCGTTGAAGTCGCCCCCCTGCCCGCCCACGGGCAGGAACGTCACCACGCCCAGCACCGCGGCGATCATCCCCGCGAAGGTGAACAGCGTGACGCGCGCGCCGCCCAGCTTGTCGGACACCCAGCCGCCCACCGGACGCGTCAGCGACCCCACCAGCGGCCCCAGGAAGGCGTAGGCCATGGGGTCGACCTGCGGGAACAGGGTCTTGGTCAGCATGGCGAAGCCCGCCGAGAAGCCGATGAACGAGCCGAAGGTGCCGACATACAGCCAGCACATCAGCCAGTTGTGCTTGCGCTTGAAGATCACGGCCTGGTCGGCAAACGACGCGCGGGCGTCGGCGATGTCGTTCATGCCGAACCACGCGGCAATGGCCGCGATGGCGATCGGGATCACCCAGATGAAGCCCGCGTTCTGCAGCCACAGGTTCTGCTGCGCGCCATGGACGGTGATCTCCTGCGGTGCGCCACCGGCCACGCCGAAGACGCCCACCGAGATCACGACCGGCACCACGAACTGCACGAGCGACACGCCCAGGTTGCCGATGCCCGCGTTCAGGCCCGTGGCCAGGCCCTTCTTTTCCTTGGGGAAGAAGAAGCTGATGTTGGCCATGCTGGAACTGAAGTTGCCGCCGCCCAGGCCGCACAAGAGCGCCAGGATCAGCAAGGTGGGAAACGACGTGGTCGGGTCCCGCAGCGCAAAGCCCATGCCCAGCGCCGGAATCAGCAGCGAGGCCGTGGAAATGGCGGTCCACTTGCGGCCGCCGAAGACCGGCACCAGGAAGGAATAGAAAATGCGCAATGTGGCGCCCGACAGCGCCGGCAGCGCAGTCAGCCAGAACAGCTGGTTCTTCGACAGCATGAAGCCGGCGCGGTCCAGGTTCACCACCACCACGCTCCACAGCATCCAGATGCTGAACGCCAGCATCAGGGCGGGAATGGAGATCCAGAGGTTGCGGTTGGCGACGCGCGCGCCGGTCTGCTTCCAGAAGCCGGGATTATCCGGCTCCCAACGCGACAGGACTTGAGTGGACATGATGAAGGCTCTTTGTAGGGGTGGAAGGGATAAGGCGCGGACTCAGGCGGCTTGCTTGGCGACTGCCGCCGAGGCGCTGGCCGCGCTTTCCGGCCGGAAGCTGAAGTGCATGAAGACCAGCGACACGCAGACCGTGCCGTACAGCAGCATGAACGCGCTGGAGCGCACGCCGGTCAGGTCGAGCAGCACGCCGAACAGGATGGGCAGGACGAAGCCCCCCAGGCCGCCGGCCAGGCCGACGATGCCGGACACGGCGCCGATGTTCTCGCCGAACTCGTCCGAGATGAACTTGAAGACCGAGGCTTTGCCGATCGCCATGGCGATGCCGACGATGAACAGCAGGACGGTGAACGACACCGGCCCCAGCGCGATGCCGAAGCTGCGCGGACCGTTGGCGGTCATGACGGTGAATTCGGTTTGCGGATAGCTCAGCAGGAAGAACGCCACCCAGCACACCCACATCACCCACCAGGTGGTCTTGTAGGCGCCATGGCGGTCCGAGATCCAGCCGCCCAGGGCGCGCAGCACTCCGCCCGGCAACGAGAAGCACGCCGCCAGCAAGGCGGCCAGCTTCATGTCGAAGCCGTATTCGCCGATGTAGTACTTGGTCATCCACAGCGCCAGCGCGACATACCCGCCGAACACCACCGAGTAGTACTGGCAGTAGCGCCAGACGCGCGGGTCCTTCAGCATGGCGAACTGCGCGGACAGGGACGCGCCGCGTGTGACGCGGTGCGCCGGGTCGGAAGCCGAGAACATCAAGAACAGCACGGCCGTGACGAGCAGCGCCACCGCGTACACCTGCGGCACGATGACCCAGGCGCCCCCGGCGGCGGCGATCAGCGCCGGCGCCACGAACTTGGTGATGGCAGACCCCGAGTTGCCCGCGCCGAACACGCCCATCGCCAAGCCCTGCTTGTTGCGGGGAAACCAGCGCGCCACGTACGGCGTGCCGACCGAGAACGAGCCGCCCGTCAGGCCGACGAACAGCGCCAGCACCAGGAACTGCCAATATTCCGTGGCGTAGGACAGCAGCCAGATCGGCACCACCGCCAGCAGCATCAGGATGAAGAACACGGGCCGGCCACCGTAGCGGTCGGTCCAGATGCCCAGCGGCACCCGCACCAGGGATCCGGTCAGTACCGGCATGGCGGCCAACAGGCCGAATTGCGTTTCAGACAGGCCCAGTTGCGCCTTGATGGGGATGCCCAGCACCGCAAAGATCATCCAGACCGCGAAACAGATGGTGAAGGCGAACGTGCTGGAAATCAGGACCCGCATCGGCCTGCCGGATGGGGAAGTTGCTGCTGTCATGGTTACTCTCGCTTGGCTCACGGATACAGGGGATTCAGGGCTCTAGCCTAGGGACCGCATGCGCGCGCCGCCATTCGCCGGCTGACCATCCGGCCCCGCCAATGTGTCTAGTCACCGCGGGGTTCCCGGGCACGTTTGCGCCAGATCAAACAATCGCGCTGGCGGACTGGCGGGCGCAGGATTAATATGCATTTCAAATACACCTTTAAGCCGACAGACCGCCATGCCTTCCCTGCTGACCATCGACGAACCGGGTGCGCCCCCCCGGCCGCCCCGCCCCCAATGGCGCGCTTTCACTGAAATGGGGTTCCGTCCGCTCTACCTGGCGGGCTGCTTCTGGGCACTGGCGTCCGTGTGGCTGTGGGTGCATGCGCCGGCGCGCATCGCGGGCGTCCTGGGCGGCATGTTCTGGCACGCGCACGAGATGCTATGGGGCTTTGTCGCCACCATCGCCGTGGGCTTCCTGCTGACGGCTGGCGCCAACTGGACGGGCAAGAATCCCTTGCGCGGTAACGCGCTGGCGGGGCTGTGCCTGCTCTGGATCGTGGCGCGCGCGGGCTACCTGGTGCCGGGCCGGACTGCCTTCCTGGTGGCTGCCGCGGCGGATCTGGGCTTCTTCCTGTGGGGCGCCGCCGCCCTGGGCCGGGCCGTGTGGGTGACGCGCAACCAGCGCAATGCAGGCGTGCCTGTGCTGTTGCTGGGTCTGGCCGCGGCCAACGCCATGTACCTGTGGGCCGTCGTGCAAGGCGACTATCTTGCCTTGATGCGTTCCTTCAACGCCGGGCTGCTGTGCATGGCGGTATTGACACTGCTGATCGCGCGCCGCGTCCTGCCCTTTTTCGCCAAACGCGCCGTGGCGGGCCTGGACATTCCCCCGCACACGCGCAGCGGCCATTGGCAACTGGGCCTGGGCGTGGCCGCCATCGCCTGCCTGATGGCCGACGCCCCGCGAGCCGCCGCGCTGGCGCTGACGGTGACCGGCCTGATCGCGCTGGCGCAATGGGTGTCCTGGAAGCCCTGGGCGGTGCGCCGCGTGCCGCTGCTATGGATTCTGTATGTGGGCTATCTGGGCGTGGCGGTCGGGCTGCTGGTGGGCGCCGCGCACCTGGCCGGCTACGTCGTGCGTCCGGCGTGGCCCGCGCACGTGATCGGCGTTGCCGGGTTTTCGGTGCTGATCCTGGGCATGGTCACCCGCACTGCGCTGGGTCACCTGGGTCGGCCGCTGCAAACCGACCGCAGCATGGTGGCCAGCTACGCGCTGATGATTCTGGCGGCCTTGCTGCGCCTGGCTGCCCTGCTGCCCACTGCCGCCACGACCGGCTTGCTGCACGCCGCGACGACGGCCTGGGTGCTGGCCTTGGCGCTGTACCTGTGGCGCTTCTTCCCGATGATGATCCGCCCGCGCGCGGACGCCGCCAAGCCGGCGGCGCCCATCATGCGCGTAGTGCCCGTGGCCCGGCGCAGCTAGCGTCGGACGGCCGCCTTCAGTCGCGGGCTTCGCGGCGCTCGATGGCCGCGATTTCGCGTTTCATCGCCTTGAGCCAGGCCTTGAGGAGGCCCTGGTCCGAGAACTGCATGACTTCGTGTTCCAGTTCGCGGATGTACTCCTGGATGTCGACGATATCCGCGTCCAGGTCTTCCATCACCGTTTCCGGGTCGAACGATGCGAACGGATCCAGGTCGTAGCGCAGCTTGAAGCCCTCTTCCGCGTAAGCGGCCTGATGCAGGACTTCGTCCAACTGGGCTTGCAGCACGGCATTCACTTGCGGCAGGCGCGCGTCATCGACGCCGCCGGCCGGGCCCACGTCGGCTTGCAGATCGGGATTCTGCGCGGCCTGGCTGGCGCGCGCGCGCTCCGCATCCTGCAGGGCTTGCCACGCTACGGCATTCGGCGTGTTGCTGCGGGTGGCCAGCCGCGCCAGCGCCAGCAGCTCCTCGGCCTCGTCGTCAACGTATTCGTCCTGGATCAGGGCCAGCAGTTGAGCCGGCGACAAGGCGGCGGGATCCGTGTCCGGATCCAGCGCCAATGCGTCGGCCAGTTCCGTCTTGGCGTCTTCGGTCTCGGCCGCCGCGTCCGCGTCATAGTCCGAGCCGCCATGTTTTTTATAAAGCACCTTGAGGCGCCCGGTGTCGCAGCCCGCCGGCAGTTCGCTCTTGGCGGCCAGTTGCAGCAGCTCTTCCGAGAACTCCACCACCAGTTCAGACACGAATTCGCGTTCCGACTTGGACAGCCCCATGTTCTTGTGCGCGTGGTCGAAGCACAGCACCAGCTTCATGCGCAGTTCATGCAGCTTTTGCTCCAGCGGCGACAGTCCTTCGGAATACTTGCGCTGGTAGTCCGCCTCAACCGCCTGCCACTGCCGCACGCGTTCGCGTTCGGTCTCCAATCGGGATTGAAGGCGTTCGAACAATTGTCGCGGACTTTCGAGGGGATGTTCACCCATGGACCTGCTCCTTGCTGACCTGCTATTGAAAATAGCCGCCACTATACCGACCAGAGCGCGTTACGCGGCGGCGGAACTTGCCCCCGGGCGCGCCAATTCGACGCGATTGCCGCCCAAGGCCTTCGCGCGGTACAGCGCGTGGTCCGCCGCGGCAAGGCCGGCGGCCAACGGCGGCACGTCGCCGTCGAACTGCGCCAGGCCCACGCTGACGGTGGCAGGCATCCCGACACCCCGGGCGGGATCCGCCATCGCCTCGGCGAAGCGCCTGACGACCGCCTCGGCCAGCAAGTGCGCGCGGCGGGCGTCGTCGCCCGACAACAGGCACGCGAACTCTTCCCCGCCGATCCGGGCCAGCACGGCGGCCGGGCCCAGCGCGCCCTGCGCCACGGCCGCGAACGACGTCAGGACCTTGTCGCCCGTTTCGTGGCCGTGCAGGTCGTTGATCGATTTGAAATGGTCAAGGTCGAACGCAAGCATGGCGACGGGGCCTTGGCCGGCCGGACCGCCAATGACGCGCGCGCCCTGCTCGAAGAACCATCTGCGGTTGCCCAGCCGGGTCAAATAGTCGGTCTGGGACTCCTGCAGCAGTTGGCCATGCGTCTCTTCGCGGATCAGCTTGACCAGCGTCATGGGCAAAATAACGGAATACAGCACGCCCTCGTACATGGTGATGTTGCTGGCGGCCCACAACACCTCCTGGCCGAACGTCGCCACCATCCAGGGCAGGACTGTCGCGCGGCCGGCGTACAGCAACGCATGGATGGCCGTCACCACCACGATGATCCGTCGGGGCGGCAGCGCTTGCATGGCGCGACACCTCAGCATTTCCAGCGAGGTCATGCCGCTGATCAGCGCGATCGGCACCGCGCTGGCGTAGGCCCACACGGCAT
This sequence comes from Achromobacter sp., assembly GCF_057314935.1. Lineage (NCBI taxonomy): Bacteria > Pseudomonadati > Pseudomonadota > Betaproteobacteria > Burkholderiales > Alcaligenaceae > Achromobacter > Achromobacter sp. The sequence goes on along the minus strand of NZ_DBHKZA010000065.1, from coordinate 7,861 downwards.
CCTGCCATCGCGTGCCGGCCACCGCCCACACCAGCGCCATTACCGCCAGCAGGGCCACGGACCCGGCGCGGTATTGGCGGCCACGCAGGGAGGCCACGCCATTGAGCACCAGCAGATAGCCCGAGAGGATGACAAGGTTGCTGAGCGCCGAGCCGAACGCCCCGGGAAGGTCGCGGCGGAACAGGACCAGCACGCACCCCATGGCCAACGTCGCAAAGCCGGTCCCCAGCATGCGCAACGTCTTGCTGCGCAGGGGATGGGCCCGAAACTCCCAGAAGATCATCCCTGCGCTGGCCAGCAGCGTCCCGATGATAAGGAGATATAGGGTATGGAGATCGACGTACATGCCGTATGAAAAGGCGCATTGCGCCGGGACTTCGCGGCGACGGCCGGATTTTACGTTGAATTCCAGACAGCCATATGGCGAAAACCCCTCTTGAAAACCCTCGTTAATAACGCTAATCATTATTATTAATATAGAATCTCGGATGTCCGCAACATCCTGACTGGCAGCCCAGATGTCACTGCCCTCTTACGCGGGCCACCCTTCCCGAACCCAGCGCCTGATCCTGATCGCCGCCGCCCTGTCGCTGGCCGTGCTGATCGCGGTTGCGTACGGGTTGATGGGGAGTCAAGGCCCCGCCACCGCCCGCCCGCCCGAATATGGGCAGATTCCCGTGGCTGTCAGCGTCGCCGCCGCCCGCATGGGGCCGCTGCAGCGCGATCTGCACGCGCTTGGCACCATCACGCCGCTGGCCCAGGTGACCTTGCGCAGCCAGGTCGACGGCGAACTGGTCCGGTTGCATTACACCGAAGGCCAGGCCGTCACCCGGGGCCAGTTGCTGGCCGAGATCGACGCCCGGCCTTATCTGGCCGCGCTGGCCGCCGCCGAGGGAGAACTGGCGCGCACCCAGGCGCTGCTGGACAACGCGCAGGCCGATTTGCAGCGTTACCGCCGTCTGGCGCGCCAGGAATCCGTGGCGGGCCAGCAACTGGACACCGCCGAAGCCCAGGTGCGCGCGTACACCGCCCAGCGCCAATTGAACCGGGCCCAAGTCGCCGATGCCGAGCGCCTGCTGGGTCATACCCGCATCGTCGCCCCGCAGGACGGCCGCATCGGCCTGCGCCGCATCGACGCCGGCAACCACGTGCGCGCCGACGACGCCAACGGCTTGACCACGCTGGTGCAGACGATGCCGATTTCGGCGATCTTCAGCATTTCCGAGACCCGGCTGGACATCCTGCGCCAGGCCCAGGCCAAGACGGCGGTGCTGCGCGTGCAGGCCTGGGACGCGGATGACCGCCGCATCCTGGCCGAAGGCACGCTGGAAGCGCTGGACAACCGCATCCAGGCAGCCAGCGGCACCGTCCGCCTGCGCGCCCGCTTCGACAACGCCGACGAATCACTGTTTCCCAACCAGTTCGTGAACATCCGGCTGGCCGTGGTGCAGCAGGACAACGTCGTCACCATTCCGTCAGCCGCCGTGCAGTATGGCGCCGAAGGAGCCTTCGTGTTCGTCATCGGCGACGACGAACGCGCCACGCGCCGGGTCCTGCAACTGGGCTCCGCCAACGCCGGCCACGTGGTCGTGGAAGCGGGCCTGGCCGTTGCCGAACGCGTGGTGGTCGAGGGCGTAGACCGCCTGCACGACGGACGCGACGTCCAGATCGTCGAGGCCCTTCCCGTCGAGCCCCCTGCCGCCGAGCCCCTTACCTGATCCGCGCATGAGCCTGTCACGCCCCTTCATCCTGCGCCCGGTCGCAACGTCATTCCTGATGATCGCTCTGCTGCTGTCGGGCATCCTGGCCTGGCGCATGCTGCCGGTCGCCGCGCTGCCGCAGGTGGATTACCCGATCATCCAGGTCACGACCCAGTACCCCGGGGCGAGTCCGACCGTCACGGCGCGCGCGGTCACGGCGCCGCTGGAGCGGCGTTTCGGGCAGATCCCCGGCTTGAAACAGATGTCGTCCACCAGTGGCAGCGGCATTTCGGTGATCACGCTGCAATTCTCGCTGGACGTGTCCCTGGGCGTGGCCGAACAGGAAGTGCAGGCCGCCATCAGCGCCAGCGGCTCGCTGCTGCCCACGGACCTGCCCACGCCCCCCATCTATCGCAAGGTCAACCCCGCCGACGTCCCCATCCTGACGCTGGCCGTCACCTCCGATTCCCTGCCGCTGCCCAAGGTGTACGACCTGGTTGACACGCGGATGACGCAGCGCCTGTCGCAACTGTCCGGCGTGGGCATGGTCAGCCTGGCCGGCGGACAGCGCCCGGCCGTGCGGGTACAGGTCAACCCGATGGCGCTGGCCGCCCGCGGCCTGCAATTGTCGGACGTGCAGGAAGCCATCAGCAAGGCCAATTCGAACCAGCCCAAAGGCAGCTTCGACGGCCCGGTGCGCTCGGTCATCATGGACGCCAACGACCAGCTGCAAAGCGCGGAGGAATACCGCGAGCTGATCGTGGCCTGGAAGAACGGCGCGCCGGTGCGGTTGGGCCAGGTCGCCACGATCGAGGACGGCGCCGAAGACCGCTATCTGGCCGCCTGGGTCGACAAGCAGCCCGCCGTGCTCGTCAACATCCAGCGCCAGCCGGGGGCCAACGTCATCGCCGTGGCCGATCAGGTCAAGGCGCTGCTGCCCCAGCTGACTGCCAGCCTGCCTGCCGCGGCCCAAGTGCGCATCCTGACCGACCGCACCGAAAGCATCCGCGCGTCGGTGCGTGGCGTGCAGTGGGAACTGGTGTTCGCCGTGGGCCTGGTCGTGCTGGTGACCTTCCTGTTCCTGCGCAACCTGCCCGCCACCTTGATCCCCAGCCTGGCGGTGCCGCTGTCCCTGATCGGCACCTTCGGTTTCATGCATCTGGCCGGCTTCTCCACCAATAACCTGACGCTGATGGCGCTGACCATCGGCGCCGGCTTCGTGGTGGACGACGCCATCGTCATGCTGGAGAACATCGCCCGCTACCGCGAACAGGGCCATAGCCCCATGTCGGCCGCGCTGAAAGGCGCCGGACAGATCGGCTTCACGCTGGTGTCGCTGACGCTGTCGCTGATCGCCGTGCTGATTCCGCTGCTGTTCATGGAAGACGTGGTGGGCCGGCTGTTCCGTGAATTCGCCATCACGCTGGCGGTGGCCATCCTGATATCGCTGGCGGTGTCGCTGACCCTGACGCCGATGATGTGCGCGCGCCTGCTGCCGGCGCATGTGGAATCCCGCCCCGGCCTGCTGGACCGCGTGCAGGCGCGCTACGCCGGGTGGCTGGACGTGACGTTGCGCCACCAGCGCCTGACGCTGCTGGTGATGGTGGCCACCGTGGTGCTGACGGGCCTGCTGTATCTGGCGGTGCCCAAGGGCTTCTTCCCGGTGCAGGACGGCGGCGTGCTGCAAGGCGTGACCCAGTCGTCCCAGAATACGTCGTTCGACGCCATGTCGCGCCGCCAGCAAGCGGTGGCGCAATCCCTGCTGGCCGACCCGGACGTGCAGAGCCTGTCGTCGTTCATCGGGATCGACGGCATGAACACCACGCTGAACACCGGCCGCCTGCTGATCAACCTGAAGCCCTGGGCCGAGCGCAGCGCGCCGCTGGCCGACATCATGGCCCGGCTGGACACCCGCGCCCGCGAGGTGCAGGGCATTTCGCTCTTCCTGCAGCCCGTGCAGGAACTGAACATCGAAGACCGCGTCAGCCGCGGCCAATACCAGTTCACGCTGACGTCGCCGGACAGCGCGCTGCTGAGCCAGTGGAGCCACGCGTTGATGCAGCGCCTGGCGCAATCACCCGAATTGGCCGAGGTCTCGTCCGATCTGCAAGGTGACGGCCGCCAGGCCTTCCTGCAAGTCAACCGCGACACCGCGGCGCGCCTGGGCGTGACGATGGACGACGTGGTGCAGACGCTGTACAACGCGTTCGGCCAGCGCCAGGTCGCCACCCTGTTCACGCAGTCCAACCAGTACCGCGTGGTGCTGGAAGTGGACCGCCGCCTGGCCTTGAGCCCCGACGCGCTGGAACGCATCCATCTGCAGACCGGCGACGGCCAGGCGATTCCGCTGTCGGCGCTGGCCTCCGTCAGCGAACGCGCCGTGCCGCTGGCCGTGAACCACCTGTCGCAATTCCCCGCGGTGAACCTGTCGTTCAACCTTCCGCCGGGCGGCTCGCTGGGCGAGGCCATCGCCGCCATCGACACCGCCCAGCGCGACATCGGCATGCCGCCCAGCGTCGAACTGCGCCTGCAGGGCGCGGCGTCGGCATTCCAGGCGTCGCTGTCCAACACGCTGTGGCTGATGCTGGCTGCCGTGGTCACGATGTATCTGGTGCTGGGCATGCTGTATGAAAGCGCCATCCATCCCGTCACCATCCTGTCCACGCTGCCGTCGGCCACGGTGGGCGCGCTGCTGGCGCTGCTGATCACGGGCCGGCCGCTGGACCTGATCGCCGTCATCGGCATCATCCTGCTGATCGGGCTGGTGAAGAAGAACGGCATCATGATGGTGGACTTCGCGCTGGAAGCCGAGCGCGCGCGCGGCCTGCCGCCTGAAGCCGCCATCCGTGAAGCCGCCCTACTGCGCCTGCGCCCCATCCTGATGACGACGCTGGCCGCCTTGTTCGGCGCGCTGCCGCTGATGCTGGCCACGGGTTCCGGGGCCGAATTGCGCCAGCCGCTGGGATGGGTGATGGTGGGCGGGTTGCTGGTCAGCCAGGTGCTTACGCTGTTCACCACCCCCGCCGTCTACCTGTTCTTCCACCGCCTGGGCCAGCGGCGCGGCGTTTCCGCCAAGCCCGCCAGGACTGACGGGCCCGCGGCATGATCCGGGCGCTGCTGCACCGGCCGGTCGCCTGCATCTTCCTGGCGCTGGCGCTGACACTGCTGGGCGCCGTGGCCTGGCGGCTGCTGCCGGTGGCGCCGCTGCCGCAGGTGGATTTCCCCACAATCGAAGTGCGGGCCGACCTGCCCGGCGCCAGCCCCGAAAGCATGGCCAGCACGGTGGCCGCGCCGCTGGAGCGCGCCTTGGGCAGCATCGCCGGCGTCAGCGCCATGACCTCGTCCAGCAACCAGGGCGCCACCCGCGTCCAGCTGCAGTTCGACCTGGACCGCGACATCAATGAGGCCGCGCGCGACGTGCAGGCCGCCATCAACGCGGCCCGCGCCGAACTGCCGGCCGGCATGCCGGGCAACCCCAGCTACCGCAAAATCAACCCGTCGCAGGCGCCCATCATGGCGCTGGCGCTCAGTTCCCCTACCCGGCCGGCCGGCCAGCTCTACGACCTGGGCGCCACGGTGCTGGCCCAGAAGATCTCGCAGATCAACGGCGTGGGTGAAGTGACGATGGGCGGCAGTTCGCTGCCCGCCGTGCGGGTGCAGGTCAATCCCAACGCGTTGGCCCACTATGGCGTGGCGCTGGACGAGGTGCGCGAGGCCATCTCGGATGCGGCGCCGATGCGCCCGCAGGGCCAGCTGGATTCGGCCGGCCAGCGCTGGGAGGTCGGCACGCCGGCCCAGCCACGTACCGCAGAGGAATACGAAAGCCTGATCGTGCGCCACGAGGACGGCGCCGTCATCCGGCTGGCACAAGTGGCGAAAGTCAGCGATTCGGTGGAAAACCGCTACAGCAGCGGCTTTCACAACCGCAACCCGGCCGTCGTGCTGACCATCAGCCGCCAGCCCGGTTCGAACATCATCGAGACCATCAAGGCCATCAACGAGGCCCTGCCCGGCCTGCGCGCGCTGATGCCGGCCGATGTGGACCTGACCGTGGCGCTGGACCGCTCGCCGGGCATCAACGCCACGCTGCGCGAAGCGCACGTCACGCTGGCGCTGGCCACGGCCCTGGTCATCCTGGTCGTGTGGCTGTTCCTGGGCAATGCGCGCGCGGCGGCGATCCCCAGCGTGGCCATTCCGGTCTGCCTGATCGCCACCTTCGCCGTCATGTATGTGTGGGGCTTTTCGCTGAACAACCTGTCGCTGATGGCGCTGATCGTGGCCGCCGGCCTGGTGGTGGACGACGCGATCGTCGTGCTGGAGAACATCTCGCGGCATATCGAACGGGGCCTGTCGCCCAGAAAGGCGGCGCTGCGCGGCGTGCGGGAAGTCGGATTCACGCTCGTGGCCATGACCGTCGCGCTCAGCGTGGTGTTCGTGTCCATCCTGTTCATGGGCGGCCTGGTGGAACGGCTGTTCCGCGAATTCTCGATCACGCTGGTGGCCGCCACCGTGATCTCGCTAGTCGTGTCGGTCGCCATCATCCCCGCCTTGTGCGCGCGCTGGCTCAAACCCGGCGCGGCGCATCAGGCGGCGCCACCCCGCCCTTCGCGCATGCAGGCCGCCTTTTCCCGGGTGCACGCGTGGTACGGCGCGTCGCTGGCCCGCGTGCTGGGCCACGCGCGCCTGACGCTGTTGCTGCTGACAGGCGTCATCGGCCTGAACGTCTACCTCTATGTGGACGCTCCCAAGGGTTTTTTGCCGGTGCAGGATACCGGCCAACTGGTCGGATTCGTGCGCGGCGACGACGGGTTCTCGTTCCAGGTCATGCAGCCCAAGATCGACCAGTACCGTCAGCTGGTGCTCAAGCACCCGGCCGTGCAGGACGTCATCGGCTACAACGGCGGCGGTCTGGGCATCAGCAATTCCCTGTTCCTGATCCGGCTCAAACCCGTGTCGCAGCGCGGCGAATCCTCGACCGAGGTCATCAACTGGCTGCGTACGAACTCCCCGGCGGTCCCGGGCGGCATGTTCTTCCTGAATGTGGACCAGGACCTGCGCATGCCCGGCGGCTTCGGCAACTCGGGCGACCACGAACTGGCCATCATGGCCAGCGACGTGCCCGCCCTGCGGGAATGGTCGCGCAAGATCTCCAAGGCCATGCAAGCCATCCCGGAACTGCGCGACGTGGACGCCGAAGGCGACGGCGCCACCCAGCAGGTCGTGATCAACATCGACCGCAGCGCCGCGCAGCGTCTGGGCGTGGACATGAACACGATCAGCAGCGTGCTCAGCAATTCCTTCAGCCAGCGCCAGGTGGCCACGCTGTACGACGCCATGAACCAGTACCGGGTAGTGCTGGAACTGGACCCCCGCTACACCGAAGACCCCGAAGTGCTGGAGCAAGTGCAGGTCGTGGCCGCCGACGGCACGCGCGTCCCGCTGACGGCGTTCGCCACGTACGAGAACGGCCTGGTCAACGACCGCGTCTTCCACGACGGCCTGTTCGCCGCCGTCGGCGTCGGCTTTTCGCTGGCCGAAGGTGTGTCCCTGGAACAGGGGCTGGCCGCCATCGACGCCACGATGGCCAAACTGATGGTGCCCACGTCGATCCAGACGCGCCTGGGCGGCGACGCCCGCAACTTCCAGCAAAGCGTCCAGGACCAGCCCTGGCTGATCCTGGCGGTGCTGATCGCCATCTACCTGGTGCTGGGCATCCTGTATGAAAGCCCCCTGCACCCGCTGACCATTTTGTCGACACTGCCTTCGGCCGGCGTGGGCGCGCTGCTTGCGTTGCGGCTAGCCAACATCGAGTTCACCCTGATTGCGCTGTTGGGGCTGTTCCTGCTTGTCGGCATCGTCATGAAAAACGCCATCCTGATGATCGACTTCGCGCTCAGCCTGGAACGGCGGGAAGGACTGACGCCCGAACAGGCCATTCACCGCGCCGCGATGCTGCGCCTGCGGCCCATCGTCATGACCAACCTGGCTGGGCTGCTGGGCGCGCTGCCGCTGGTGCTGGGCATGGGTGAAGGCTCCGAATTGCGGCGTCCGCTAGGCATCGCGATTGTCGGCGGCCTGATGATCAGCCAGTTCCTGACGCTGTACACGACGCCGATCGTCTATCTGGCGCTGGAGCGGCTGCGGCTGAAAGTCCGCGCCGC
>NZ_DBHKZA010000064.1:27617-37782 GCF_057314935.1 Achromobacter sp. | reverse complement strand
GCGGCGCAGCCCCCTTGGGGGGCAGCAAGCGCGCAAAGCGCGCGCAGCGTGGGGGCCCTTTACTTTTTGTTTACACCCCCCTCCCGAACGTATATCCCGTTTTTATCCCCTGCTCCGTAACCTGCCGGTGTCCTGATTGGTCACCTGGCCTGCCCGGCGCGCATCCGCCTTTGCCGCGCAGGCCCGTCGTTCGAAGGGAGCCGTGCTCCCGGGAGGAAAAACGTGGATGCCATCTATATCGCCGTCTTCGCCGTCATGGCCGGGCTGACTGTCGCCCTGCTGCGCTTCTGCGAAGCCCTGTCTACCGGAGAGCCGTCATGAACTGGCTCTATTGGGTCAGCGGCCTGACTGCCGCCCTGCTGTTCGTCTACCTGCTGGTCGCCCTGTTCAAACCGGAGAAATTCTGATGACCGCCGAATTCGTCGGATTGCTGGTCCTGTACCTGGCAGTCCTGCTTGCGATCGCGCCCCTGCTCGGGCGCTACATCCGCATCGCCATGGAAAACGGGCAATCCCGGCTGACCGCCTGGGGCCGCCCGCTTGAGCGCGGCATCTACCGGCTGGCGGGCATCGACCCGCAGGCCGAGATGGGCTGGAAGCGCTACACCCTGGCCGTGCTGGCCTTCAACATCCTGGGCATCGTGGTCGTCTACGGCCTGCAACGGCTCCAGGGCATGCTGCCGCTGAACCCGGCCGGCATGGGCGCCGTGACGCCGGACTCGGCCCTGAACACCGCCATCAGCTTCGTCGCCAATACCAACTGGCAAGGCTATGCCGGCGAATCCACGATGAGCTACCTGACGCAGATGCTGGCGCTGACGGTGCAGAACTTCGTCTCGGCCGCCACCGGCATCGCCGTCCTGTTCGCGCTGATCCGCGGGCTGGCACGGCACTGCTCGGCCACCGTCGGCAACTTCTGGACCGACATGGTCCGCTGCACGCTGTATGTGCTGCTGCCCCTGTCCTTCGTGCTGGCGTTGGCGCTCGTCAGCCAGGGCGTGATCCAGAACTTCAGCCCGTATCAAGACGTGCAGACAGTCGAGGCCCTGCATTACGACCAGCCGCGCATGGACGCCCAAGGCCAGCCGGTGCTGGACGCCAAGGGCCAGCCCGTGACCGATCCCGCCGTCACGTCGACGCAGACGCTGGCGATGGGTCCGGTGGCCTCGCAAGAAGCCATCAAGCTGCTGGGCACCAACGGTGGTGGCTTCTTCAACGCCAACTCGGCGCATCCGTTCGAGAACTCGACTCCGTTGGCGAACTTCCTGGAAATGCTGGCGATTCTGGCGGTTCCGGCCGCGCTGTGCTTTACCTTCGGCGAAATGGTGGGCAGCCGGCGCCAGGGCATCGCGATCCTGGCGGCGATGACCGTGCTGTTCGCCGTCTTCGCGTTGGGCACCGCCTACTTCGAGCAGCAGCCCAACCCCATGGCGGCCCAGGCTGGCGCCGACAACGCAATGACCGCGTTCTCGCCGGGCGGCAACATGGAAGGCAAGGAAACGCGCTTCGGCATCGCCGCGACGTCACTGTTCGCCGTCATCACCACGGCCGCCTCCTGCGGCGCGGTCAACGGCATGCATGACTCCCTCACCGCGATGGGCGGGCTGTCGCCGATGCTGCTGATGCAGCTGGGCGAAGTCGTCTACGGCGGCGTGGGGTCCGGCCTCTACGGCATGCTGGCCTTCGCGATCCTGGGGGTCTTCATAGCCGGCCTGATGATCGGCCGCACGCCCGAGTACCTGGGCAAGAAGATCGAGGCCTACGACATGAAGATGGTGTCCATCGTCATCCTGGCCACGCCGCTGCTGGTGCTGGGCGGCACCGCGCTGGCCGTGTCGGTGTCGGCCGGCCAGGCGGGGGTGCTGAACCCGGGCATCCACGGCTTCTCGGAAATCCTCTACGCGCTGTCGTCCGCCGCCAACAACAACGGCAGCGCGTTCGCCGGGCTGTCCGCCAATACGCCCTTCTACAACGTGCTGCTGGGCATCGCCATGTGGTTCGGCCGCTTCGCCGTGATCATCGCCGTGATGGCCATGGCCGGATCGCTGGCGGCCAAACGCCGGCTGCCCGCCGGCCCCGGCAGCATGCCCACGACCGGCCCCCTCTTCGTGGTGCTGCTGATCGGCGCCGTGCTGCTGGTGGGCGCCCTGACATATGTGCCCGCGCTGGCCTTGGGCCCGGTCGCGGAACACCTGCAACCCTGAATGCAACAGGCTAGGAAAGAAAATGGCCAAGATTGAAATGCCAACAACCAGCGCAGGCGGCGGCGCCGCCCGCGCGCCCGCAGCCGCCTCCCAAGACCGTTCGTTCGGCATGTGGTCGCGCTCGCTGGTCGGGCCTGCCGTGCTGGACAGCCTGCGCAAGCTCTCGCCCGCCGCGCAGTTGAAGAACCCCGTGATGTTCGTGGTCTACGTCGGCAGCATCCTGACGACAGTGCTGTGGGTGATGGCCCTGCGCGGCCAGGCCGAGGCCCCCGCGGGCTTCATCCTGGCCATCTCCGTATGGCTGTGGTTCACCGTGCTGTTCGCCAACTTCGCCGAAGCATTGGCCGAGGGCCGCGGCAAGCAGCAGGCGGCCACCTTGCGCGGCCTGCGCACCACCATCAACGCCCGTCTGCTGAAGAATTTCCGCGAGGCGGACATCCGCGACGCGCAGCCCGGGCAATGGCGCGACCAGGCGGTCAGCCAACCCTCGGGCCTGCTGCGCCGCGACGACGTGGTGCTGGTTGAAGCCGGCGAGACCATCCCCGGCGACGGGCAGGTGATCGCGGGCGTCGCCTCGGTGGACGAAAGCGCCATCACCGGCGAATCCGCGCCCGTGATCCGCGAATCGGGCGGCGACTTCTCGTCGGTCACCGGCGGCACGCGCGTGCTCTCCGACTGGATCTTCGTGCGCATCGCGGCCGATCCCGGCGAGAGCTTCCTGGACCGCATGATCGCCATGGTGGAAGGCGCCAAGCGCCAGAAGACGCCGAACGAACTGGCGCTGACCATCCTGCTGGTCGGCCTGACCGTGGTGTTCCTGCTGGTGGTCGTGACCCTGATGCCGTTCTCGATCTACGCGGTCAGCGCGGCCGGCGGCGGCTCGGCGGTCACCGTGACCGTGCTGGTGGCGTTGCTGGTCTGCCTGATCCCCACCACCATCGGCGGCCTGCTGTCGGCCATCGGCGTGGCGGGCATGAGCCGCATGATGAGCGCCAACGTCATCGCCACGTCGGGCCGCGCGGTGGAAGCCGCGGGCGACGTCGACGTGCTGCTGCTGGACAAGACCGGCACCATCACCTTCGGCAACCGCCAGGCCTCCACCTTCCTGCCCGCGCCGGGCGTGTCCCCGCGCGAACTGGCGGATGCGGCCCGCCTGGCGTCGCTTGCCGACGAAACACCGGAAGGCCGCAGCATCGTGGCGCTGGCCGACAAGGCCATCCACGCGCCCGCTCCCCATATGGCGGAGGTCGAATTCGTGCCCTTCACGGCGCAGTCGCGCATGAGCGGCGTGAACCTGGGCGAGCGCATGATCCGCAAAGGCGCGGTCGATGCGATCCAGGCCTGGCTGGCCGCGCAGGAGACGACCGTGCCGGACCAGGTATTGCGCCTGGCCGAAGACGTGGCCCGCCGCGGCAGCACGCCGCTGATGGTCAGCGACGGCAACCGCGCGCTTGGCGTGGTCGAACTGAAGGACATCGTCAAGCCCGACATCCAGTCGCGCTTCGCCGAACTGCGCCGCATGGGCATCAAGACAGTGATGATCACGGGCGACAACAAGCTGACGGCGGCTTCCATCGCGGCCGAAGCCGGCGTGGACGACTTCCTGGCGGAAGCCACGCCCGAGGCCAAGCTGAAGCTGATCCGCGCCTACCAGTCCGAAGGCCGGCTGGTGGCGATGACGGGCGACGGCACCAATGACGCCCCCGCGCTGGCGCAGGCCGACGTGGCGGTGGCGATGAACTCGGGCACCCAGGCCGCAAAAGAAGCCGGCAACATGGTGGACCTGGACTCCAACCCCACCAAGCTCATCGAGATCGTTGAAATCGGCAAGCAGATGCTGATGACCCGCGGCGCGCTGACCACCTTCAGCGTGGCCAACGACGTGGCCAAATACTTCGCCATCATTCCCGCCGCGTTCGCCACGGTCTATCCGCAGCTCAACGTGCTGAACATCATGGGCCTGGCCACGCCGGCCTCGGCCATCCTGTCGGCCGTGATCTTCAACGCGCTGATCATCGTGGTGCTGATCCCGTTGGCGCTCAAAGGCGTGCGTTACCGGCCGCTGGGCGCTTCCGTGCTGCTGCGCCGCAACCTGCTGATCTATGGCCTGGGCGGCCTGCTGGTGCCGTTCGTGGGCATCAAGCTGGTCGACATGGTGCTGACCGCGCTGGGCTGGGTCTGACCCCGTCCGCCGCACCCAGCCCGACTCAAGAAAGGAATCCATCATGAAACACGCAACCCAATCCGCCCCCGTCCTGCCGCACTCGGGCGGCATCCTGCGGCCGGCGCTGGTCGTCTTCGCCGCCCTGTCCCTGGTGACGGGCCTGGCCTACCCCTTCCTGACGAGCGGCGTGGCCGCCGCGGTGTTCCCGCACGAAGCGGCGGGTTCCCTGATCAAGCAAGGCGACAAGGTCGTCGGCTCGGAACTGATCGGCCAGTCCTTCACGTCGCCGCAGTATTTCTGGAGCCGCCCATCGGCCACCGCGCCGATGCCGTATAACGCGGCGGCCTCGGGCGGGTCGAACCTGGGCCCGCGCAACCCCGCGCTGGCCGAAGCCATCCAGGCCCGCATCGCGGCCCTGAAGGCGGCCGACCCCGAAAATCCCACGCCCGTGCCGGTGGACCTGATCACGGCGTCCGGCAGCGGGCTGGACCCGCACATCAGCCCCGCCGCGGCAAGCTACCAGGCGGCACGGGTGGCCCGCGCCCGGCACCTGCCCCGCGAACAGGTCGACGCCCTGATCCAGGCCAATACCGAAAAGCCCTGGCTGGGCGTGCTGGGCGACCCGGTCGTCAATGTGCTGATGCTGAACCTGGCGCTGGACCAACTGGGCACGGCGCGCTGATGGCGCAGCGTATAGTATTGCCAGCCTTCCCCACCCGACCCTTGCGCGTTCATGGCTGACATTGCTGGCGAGCGTCCCGACCCCGACGCGCTCTTGAAGACCTTGGACGACGCCGCGCGCCAGGCGGTGCGCGGCAAGCTGCGCGTGTACTTCGGATCGTCCGCCGGCGTGGGCAAGACCTACGCCATGCTGGTCGCGGCCCGGGCGCAGGCCACGCAGGGCATCAGCGTGCTGGCCGGCATCGTCGAAACCCATGGCCGCCGCGAAACCGCCAGCCTGCTGGAAGGCCTGGCGGTCTTGCCGCTGAAGGAAGTGGCATACCGCGGCCACGTCTTGAAGGAATTCGACCTGGACGGCACCCTGGCCGCCCGGCCCGGCCTGGTGCTGGTGGATGAGCTGGCGCACTCGAACGCGCCCGGTTCCCGCCACGCCAAGCGCTGGCAGGACATCCAGGAATTGCTGGCGGCCGGCATCGACGTCTGGACCACGCTGAATGTGCAGCATCTGGACAGCCTGAACGAAGCGGTGGGCAGCATCACCGGCGTGCGCGTCTGGGAAACGGTGCCCGACGAGGTCTTCGACGCGGCCGACGAAGTCATCCTGGTGGACCTGTCGGCCGATGAACTGTTGCGGCGGCTGAAGGAAGGCAAGGTCTACCTGCCTGAACAGGCCCGCCACGCCACCCGCAATTTCTTCCGCAAGGGCAACCTGATCGCCCTGCGCGAACTGGCGCTGCGCCGCACCGCGGACCACGTCGACGACGACGTCCAGGCCTATCGGCGCGACCGCGCCATCGAGCCCGTCTGGCGCACCCGCGAAGCCGTGGTCGCCTGCATCGGCCCGGACATCGAAGCCGAATACGTGATCCGCAGCGCGCACCGGCTGAGCCAGCAGCTGGAATGCGACCTGCACGTCGTCACCATCGACACGCCCCGCGCGGCACCCACGCCGCAGGCCGAGCAAGACCGCATGCAGCGCAGCCTGGCCTTGGCCGATTCGCTGGGCGCGCGCACCGAAACCCTGGCGGGCGGCGACATGGTCGACGCCGTGGTGCGCTATGTGCGCCGGCACAACATCACCAAGGCCATCGTCGGCCGCACGCGGGCCACCGGCCTGCAGCGCCTGCGCCTGTCGGTGTCGGCCCTGCTGACCGCGGCGATCACGCCGGGCTGGCTATGGCGCCGGCACAGCTTCGCCGACATGCTGGCCGCCGGCTGCCCCGAGATCGACATCATCCGGCTGGGCGCCCCGCCCCTGCCCGCCAGCGCCGCCCCCGGCCGCGACCCGCTCACGCTGGGGCGCCGCGCAGGCCAAAGCGCCGACGAACGCAATGCCCGCCCGCTGGCCGGCTACGCCTGGGCGCTGTGCTATTGCGCGGCGGCCACAGGGCTGTCGATGCTGGCCTTTCCCGTGCTGCACCAGACCAACATCGTCATGCTGTTCCTGCTGGCCGTCGTGGGGGTGGCGCTGCGCCATGGCCGCGGGCCCGCGGCGCTGGCCTCGGTCGTCAGCGTGGGGTTGTTCGACTTTTTCTTCGTGCAGCCGCTGGCCTCGTTCGCCGTCTCGGATGTGCAATACCTGCTGACGTTCGGCGTCCTGCTGTCCGTGGGCCTGCTGATCGGCCAGTTGACGGCGGGGCTGCGCCTGCAGGCCCAGGTCTCGGTCAAGCGCGAGGCCGATGCGCGCAGCCTGTACGAGTTCGCGCGCGAACTGTCGTCGGCATTGCTGCCCGAACAGATCGTGGCCTCGGCCGGCGCCTTCGTGCACGCCACCTTCGGTTCGCGCTGCGCGCTGTACATCCTGGGCCTGGACGACCGGCTGAAGCTGGCGTCCCCCGCCGCCGCCGACATGCCACCCCTGGAATCCGCGCTTGCCCAATGGGTCTATGACCACGGCCAGCCCGCCGGCGCGGGCACCGCAACGCTGTCCAACAGTGATCTGCTGTACCTGCCGCTGAAAGCGCCCATGCGCACGCGCGGCGTGCTGGCACTGGCCGCGCCTCGCCGCAGCCTGTTCACCCATCCCGATTCGCGGCGCCAGATCGAGGCCTACGCGACGTTGATCGCCATCGCGCTGGAACGCCTGCACTACGTGGAAGTGGCGCAGCAGGCGCTGGTCAGCATGGAATCGGAGCGGCTGCGCAACTCGCTGCTGGCCGCCGTGTCGCACGACCTGCGCACGCCGCTGACCAGCCTCGTCGGCATGACCGACACCTTGACGCGGCAGCAGGCCGCGCTGCCCCCCGACGTGCAGGACACCGTCCGCGCCATGCGCGACCAGGCGCAACGCATGCACGCGCTGGTCGTCAATCTGCTGGACATGGCGCGGCTGCAAAGCCGCGACACGCCGCTGCGCCTGGAATGGCAATCCATCGAAGAACTGGTGGGCGCGTCGCTGGCCGCCATGCGCGAGCCGCTGGCCGGCCACCGCGTTGCCGTGGCCAGCCTCTCGCAATTGCCGCTGGTGGAATGCGATGGCGTGCTGATCGAACGCGTGCTGTGCAACCTGCTTGAGAACGCGGCCAAATACACGCCGGCGGGCAGCACGCTGCGCATCCACGCCGCCGTGCATGAATCGGAACTGCGCGTGGCGGTCAGCGACAACGGCCCCGGTGTCGCCCCCGGCGCAGAACGCCGCATCTTCGAGAAATTCACACGCGGCGAACGCGAATCGGCCACGCCCGGCGTCGGCCTCGGCCTGGCCGTGTGCGAAGCCATCATCTCGGCCCACCATGGCCGCATCTGGGTCGAACACACGCCGGGGCTGGCTTCTGGCGCCCAATTCGTCTTCAGCCTGCCGCTGGGCACGCCGCCCGCGATCCAACCCGAAACCCTTTGACCGGCCATCCGCATGTTCGACTACCAGCCTACTGTCCTGATCATTGAAGACGACGCCAACATCCGGCGCTTCGTGCGCCAGGCGTTGGAAAGCGAGGGATGCGCGGTGCACGAGGCCGACACCGTGCGCCGCGGCCTGATCGAGGCCGGCACCCGGCAGCCCGACGCCATCGTGCTGGACCTGGGCCTGCCCGACGAAGACGGCATGACCCTGATCCGCGAATTGCGCGGCTGGACTGAAGTGCCCGTGCTGGTGCTGTCCGCCCGTAGCGCCGAAGCCGACAAGGTGGCCGCGCTGGATGCCGGCGCCGACGATTACCTGACCAAGCCTTTCGGGGTCAGCGAACTGCTGGCCCGCCTGCGCGTGCTGCTGCGCCGGCATGCGCGCGGCGGCGCGGGCAACGCGGCCGAGATCGCCTTCGGCGATGTGCGCGTCGACTTCTCCAAGCGCGTCGTCGAGCGCGCCGGCCAGCACGTGCATCTGACCGCCATGGAATACCGCCTGCTTGCCGCGTTGCTGGCGCACCGCGGCAAGGTCATGACCCACCGCGAATTGCTGCGCGAGGTCTGGGGGCCGTCGCATGTGGAAAGCAACCACTACCTGCGGATCTACATGGGCCATCTGCGCCAGAAGCTGGAAGCCGACCCCGCCCAGCCCGTCTACCTGCTGACCGAAATCGGCGTGGGCTACCGCTTCGCGGGCTGAGCGCCCGCGCCCTCCTCCCGCATTGATGCGGCCTTTATGCGGACGGCGCGAGTCTTGTCTCGCGCTTTATGCCGATCCTCCTATTGTTGCGGTCCCGTACAACATCTGGAGCATCCCATGTCCCGCAACACCCTGGCCGCGCTTGTCCTGCTGACGCTCGGCGCCACCGCGCACGCCAGCGACGCGCCCGCCGCCGCAGAAGCCCCCGCCGCCTCCGATTTCAGCCTGACGGCCAACGTCACGCTGGCCAGCCAGTACCGCTACCGCGGCCTGATGCAGTCCAACAACAAGCCCGCCATCCAGGGCGGCTTCGACCTGACCCACGCCAGCGGCTTCTACCTGGGCAACTGGAACTCCAGCATCAGCTGGCTCGGCGACACCAACAGCGAGGTCTCCGCCCCCGTCGAGATGGACTTCTACGGCGGCTACAAGGGCAATCTGACGGACAACGTGCCCGTCGACCTGGGCGTCTTGCAGTACTACTACCCCGGCGACTACCCGTCCGGCTACACCAGCCCCGACACCACCGAGCTGTATGCGGGCATCGGCTACGGCCCCGTGATGTTCAAGTACTCGATCGCCCTGACCAACCTGTTCGGTTTCGCCGACAGCAAGTACAGCCAGTATTTCGACCTGTCGGGCAATGTCGACACCGGCATCTGGGGCCTGACCGTCAACGCCCACGTCGGCCGCCAAATCGTGCGCAACGTCGACAACGGGTCCTATACCGACTGGAAGCTGGGCCTGACCAAGGACTTCGGCCAGGGCCTCTCGGTGTCGCTGGCCTACCTGGACACCAATGCGGACCGCGCCGTCTACACCAACACGCGCGGGCGCGACATGGGTCGCGCGACCGGTCTGCTGTCGGTGACCAAGACGTTCTGAAGCGCGGGGCGTTGACGCGTTTTTTACGCGGCCCGCCCGCTTTTATCGGCAGGATTTACGGCGCCGTTCCTATAGTGGAATCGTCATCAACCAACCGGAACCGCGGACCGCGCCAGACAGCGCCTCCGTCCCGCCCCACCGCCATGATTCCCCGACTGGACCGCCGCAGCCACGCTTTCCCCGACCGTTCCCCGGCTCCTTCCCTGCCGCCTGTGCCGCAATCCCAGATGGTGGCACTGACGGTCAGGATCGACACGCTGGACGCCCTGAAGGTGCGCCTGGCGCTGCACCGCGAATTGGGCGACCGCATCGGCGTATACCTGCTGTCGGTGGACCACGCCCATGCGCAAAGCATCCTGCAACTGCAATGCGCACGCGGTGAACTCGACGCCTTGATGCACGCCGTCATGTGCGGCCTGCCCCAAGCCGAATTCGGCCCGGTCCGCCCGGCAACCGCGATCACGGTGCAATAAGCCATGGACATGCCAGCCAAAACGGTTTTCGACGGCATCTGGTTGCCGATGGTCACGCCGCTGCGCGGCGGCTACGTGGACCTGGACGCCGCGCAGGCGCTGGCCCGCTACTACCGCAACGCCGGCATCGCGGGCCTGGTCCTGTTCGGGTCCACGGGCGAGGGCAATCTGCTGAGCCTGTCGGAGAAGGCCGACATGATCGAGGCCATCGCCAG
>NZ_DBHKZA010000064.1:13371-27517 GCF_057314935.1 Achromobacter sp. | reverse complement strand
GCGCTGTGCGGCGAAGATCTGGCGCTGCTGGACCACTGGCTGGCCGGCGGCCGCGGCGCCATTCCGGCCGCGGCACACCTGTTCCCCGAGCGCTACGTCGAAGTCATGCAACTGGCGCGCGACGGCCACGCCGAGGCCGCGCGCGAGCTCTTCGAACCCTTGCGCGGCCTGATCCGGCTGCTGTTCGCCGAACCGAACCCGGCGCCGGTGAAGCGCGCCCTGTCCATGCAAGGCTTGATCGCCGACGAGCTGCGCATGCCTATGATGCCGGCCAGCCGGGAACTGAGCCCCCGGCTGCAACGCGCCATGAGCGCGGTGCAGGGTTCCCCTAGCCGGCTGCAGACAGCTTGAAGATGGACACGGCGCGGGCCAGGTCGTCGGCCTGCTCGTGCAGGGTGGCCGCCGACGCGGCGAATTCCTCGACCAGCGCGGCGTTCTGTTGCGTCACGCTGTCCAGATGCGTCACGGCCTGATTGATCTGCTCGATGCCCACGCTCTGCTCGGCCGACGCCGTGGCGATCTCGCCCATCAGCGGTGCGCTGGTGGCGGCCGATTCCAGCACGCTGCCCATCGTGGCGCTGGCCTGCTCGACGCGCTGGCTGCCGCGCGCGACGGACTCGGACGAGGTTTCGATCAAGCCCTTGATTTCCTTGGCCGCGGTGGCCGACCGCTGCGCCAGCGCCCGGACTTCGCCCGCCACGACCGCGAACCCGCGTCCCTGCTCGCCCGCCCGCGCCGCTTCCACGGCCGCGTTCAGCGCCAGGATGTTGGTCTGGAACGCAATGCCATCGATCACGCTGATGATCTCGTCGATGCGCTGCGAGCTGTGCGAGATCTCGCGCATGGCGTCGATGGCGTGCTGGGTCTCTTCGCTGCCCTGGCGCGCCAGTTGCGCCGCCTCTCCGGCCAGCGAGCTGACTTCACGCACATGGTCCGCGCTTTGCTTGGCCGTGGCGGTGATCTCTTCCACGCTGGCCGCGGTCTGTTCCAGGGCAGCGGCCTGCTTCTCGGTGCGGTCCGACAGGTCCATGCTGCCCGCCGCGATCTGGCGCGACGCCGCCGCGATCGATCCCGTGGACTGCACGATGGTGCGCACGGCGGCGTCCAGGCGTTCCTGCATTCGCGCCATGGCGTCGAACAAGCGCCCGATTTCGCCGCGATGGTGGCGCGACACGATGCTGGACAGATCGCCATTGGCCACGCGTTCGCACAGCGCCACGGCCTCGTCCAGCGGACCGATGACGTGCGTGCGGAAAAAGCGCAGCGCGGCGATCAGCACCAAGGCCAGCAAGCCCAGCGTCACGGCGCCCTGGCGCCACAGCGTGCCGTAGAACGCGGCGTCCACATCGTCCACATACAGGCCGGTGAAGATCAGCCACCCCCAGTCGGCGTCGTAAGTCGCATAACTGATCTTCGGCAGCGCCTCGACCTCGCCCGGCCGCGGGAAACGGTATTGCACATAGCCCCCGCCTGCCTTGCCCCCGGCGTACAGATTCTCAAAGATCGGCAAGCCGTCGACGTCCTTGATGGCGCGCACGTTCGTGCCCACGAGCTTGGCGTCGGGGTGGACCAGCAATGCGTAGTCGTCGCCGAAGACGCCCACATAGCCGTCGGCGCCGTAGCGCAGTTGCGCCAACCGCCGCGCCACGTTGCGCTTGGCGTCGGCCAGGGGCATGCCCTCGCTGACGCTCTGCTTGCCGTTGCGCAGGATGCCGGCAGCCAAGTCCAGGACGTGGCGCAGTTCCGTCTTGCGCTCGGCCACCATTTCCGTGCGGCGCTGCCACGCGTCCCAAGCGCCCAATACCAGGACGGCGGCGCCGATGGCGAACACGAACCACAGCAGTTCCCTGCGCAGGCTGGAATTTTTCACAGGCTCTCCTCGTAATGCCCACTCCCGCGCCTGAAACCATTAGCGGCAGAATGTGACGGTTTATGTATTGCGGTCCGTCAGGATACGGGGACACAGCAGGGTTTTCACCAAGTCGAAGCATCAAGCTTGATCTAGCGCAACCCCCATAAGAAAAACGCAAGGCGGATGCGCCTTGCGTTCAGGGAGGACTGGCTGGGGGGGGACGCCCCCGCGGGTTGTCAGCGCGGCGCCACGGCGGGCGCGGCGCGGGCCGCACGGGGGGTCGTCAACGCGATCAACGTCACGACGATCAGCGAATAATTGGGCACGCTGCGCATGTTGCGGAACATCATTTCGGTCAGGCTGAAGGCGCAATAGCCCAGACAGAACAGCAGCCCCAGCTGGGCGCCCACGCGGATCACCCGGTCATCGCTGGCCAGCCGCCGCAAGAAGATGGCCGCCGGCAGCAGATACAGCGTCAGGATGCTCAGCAACCCCAGCAGGCCGTACCCGGACAGGGCCGCCAACATGTCGTTGTGCGGTTCGCCGAAGCCCTCGACGACTTCCTCCGTCACGATGTCCTGCTTCTGCAGTGCCAGCAATTCATCGCGGAACTTGCTGGGGCCGACACCCACGATCGGGCTTTTCTCGAACATCAGGATCGACGCGTGCCACAGCTGAAGCCGGATGCCGAAGGACGTATCGCGGTTGGCGGACGTCGCGAAGCCTTCGACGTCGTGCGAGATCTCCTGCATGCGGCTGCTGAACGTCCAAATGGCGGCGGCACTGGCCGCCAGCGCCACACAGACGGCCAGCGCGCAATAAACCTTGTGACGGCTCTTCCAATTGCGCAGGCCCAACAGGAACACCAGTCCCAGGATCGGCAGCAGCATCCAGCTGCTGCGCGTCTCGGATACCCAGGTGGCAGCCACCGTCAGCGCCACCGCCAACAGCTTCACCCCCGTTTCGATGCGCGGCCAACGCGTGCTGGGGCCCCAGCCCAGGGACAGCAGCGTCATGGCGCCGAACAGCAAGGTCATGTTCGCGAATGCCACCGCGTTGTAGCGTCCGCCCACGTCGACCACGGCCCCGCGCCCATGCGTCTCCATCGTGACGATCAGCAGCCCCGCTCCGGCCAACGCGCCGGCGACGATGCTCCATTGCACCAGCTTCAACCAACGCTGCGGGGCGCGCAGCAGCAGCCATAGCACCGGTATCGCCAACGCAAACCGCAGCAGCTTCTCCAATTCGGAATTGCTCCACACCCCCCGGACCAGGGATGTGGCGAACATACAGGCCAGGGGCAGCAACAGCGCCAGCGCCATGGGCCACAAGGCCTTGAAATCCATGGGTTCGTAGTGCTTGACCGCGTTGGCAGCCAAGGCAGCCAGCGCAATCCCCCCGCTCAGGTAGACGACGGCGGGCCCTCCCACGGGACTGGTCAATGCCAGCGCGGGAACCAGCAATACAAGCCATGTGGCCAGGGATACATACATTCGGGGCACAGCAATCAACCTAATAGGAGAAACGGGGGCGCAGCGCGCATCCTGCGGGTCAGGTAGACAAAACCCGCCCGCCATGACGGCGGGCGGGTTCTGCATGACTCGCGGGGAAAACCGAAACTACATGTTTTCGATCATGACCTGGCCAAAGCCCGAGCACGACACCTGGGTCGCGCCTTCGAGCAGCCGGGCGAAGTCATACGTGACCTTCTTGGACAGGATGGATTTCTCCATGCTGGAGATGATCAGGTCAGCGGCTTCGGTCCAACCCATGTGGCGCAGCATCATTTCAGCCGACAGGATTTCGGAACCCGGGTTCACGTAATCCTTGCCCGCATACTTGGGCGCCGTGCCGTGGGTGGCTTCAAACATGGCGACCGAATCCGACAGGTTGGCGCCCGGCGCGATGCCGATGCCGCCCACTTGCGCGGCCAGCGCGTCGGAAATGTAGTCGCCGTTCAGGTTCAGGGTGGCGATCACGTCGTACTCGGCCGGGCGCAGCAGGATCTGCTGCAGGAAGGCGTCGGCGATCACGTCCTTGACGATGATCTCGCGGCCCGTCTTCGGATTCTTGAACTTGCACCACGGGCCGCCGTCGATCAATTGGGCGCCGAATTCCTTTTGCAGCAATTCGTAGCCCCAATCCCGGAAGCCGCCTTCCGTGAACTTCATGATGTTGCCCTTGTGCACCAAGGTCAGCGACGTGCGGTCGTTGTCGATGACGTATTGCGCGGCCTTGCGCACCAGACGCTCGGTGCCTTCGCGCGACACGGGCTTGATGCCGATGGAGGACGTGTTCGGGAAGCGGATCTTCTTCACGCCAAGCTTGGTCTGCAGGAACTGGATCAGTTCCTTGGCCTGCTCGCTTTCGGCCATGTATTCGATGCCCGCATAGATGTCTTCCGAGTTCTCGCGGAAGATCACCATGTTGGTCTTCTCGGGCTCGCGCACCGGAGACGGCACGCCCTTGAAGTACGCCACCGGGCGCAGGCAGACGTACAGGTCCAATTGCTGGCGCAACGCCACGTTCAGCGAACGGATGCCGCCGCCCACCGGCGTGGTCAGCGGGCCCTTGATGGACACCACGTAGTCTTTGACGACTTCCAGGGTCTCGTCGGGCAGCCAGACGTCCGGGCCGTAGACCTTGGTGGCCTTTTCGCCGGCATAGACTTCCATCCAGTGGATCTTGCGCTTGCCGCCGTAGGCTTTCTGCACCGCCGCGTCGACGACCTTGATCATCACGGGGGTGATGTCGGCGCCCGTGCCGTCGCCTTCGATGAAGGGAACGATGGGCTGTTCAGGCACATTCAGCGAGAAATCAGCGTTGACCGTGATCTTCTGGCCGCCAGCGGGAACCTTGATATGTTGGTAGGACATGAATGCTCCATTTGCTCCGGGTGGTTTTTCTGCAAGCGCCGCATCGGAAAGCGTCCGATTCCGCGGGGAAACCACCCTCGCGAACCGCACACCGGATGGCGGATACCAATCAATTCTATATCGCAAAGCGGCCGGTGGACCTGACGGCCCGCCGGGGGGCGGCATAAAAAAGTCCACAAGCTGCGGTTTGCCGGCGCTTGCTGCCTCCAAACGGACGTTTTCCCCAGGAATCGGCCGGGCGGTAAAATAACGTTTCCACAGCCCGTATTCCCTCCCCCGCAGATGTTCAATCCTTCCCGCGACCAAGTCCGCGAATTCTTCATCGACACCTGGCGCAAACACCGCGCCAACGAGGTGCTGACCCCGCTCGAGGCCATGGCGCTGGACTGGATCATCGAGCATCCCGAGTACCACGGCGACCTGGAAAGCCCCGATGCCATGACCATGGAATACGCCGTGGAAAAGGGGCGCACCAACCCCTTCCTGCACCTGTCGATGCACCTGGCGATCGCCGAGCAGTTGTCCATCGACCATCCGCCCGGCATCCGCCGCGCTTACCAGCAACTGACGGCGCGCTCCGACGCGCACCAGGCGGCGCACGAGATCATGGAATGCCTGGGCCAGGTCGTCTGGGAAGCGCAGCGCCTGGGCACGCCCATGGACAGCGACACCTACATCGATCTGATCCGCCGCCGCGCCAGCCTGTAGACGCGCGCCCCGTCGAATGAAAAAACCCTCGGGTCTCCCCGAGGGTTTTTTATTGCGTGAAGCCGCCAGGGCTTACTTGCGCACGCCCAGATCGCTGGGCAAGGACGCCAGCCAGGCGGATACGTTGGAGATGTCCTGGTCGGACAGCTGGGTCGCGAAAGCGCCCATGATGGGGTTCTTGCGCACATTGGCCGTGGCCGCGCTGCCGGAGGCGCCGCGCTTGTAGGCCTTCAGGGCGTGGACGAGGTAATCCGCGTGCTGGCCTGCCAGCGTCGGGTAGGCGGGGTCCACCGCCGTCTTGGCATCGGCGCCGTGGCACGATGCGCAATTGAACTTGT
Organism: Achromobacter sp.; assembly: GCF_057314935.1. Taxonomy (NCBI): domain Bacteria; kingdom Pseudomonadati; phylum Pseudomonadota; class Betaproteobacteria; order Burkholderiales; family Alcaligenaceae; genus Achromobacter; species Achromobacter sp. Next base: position 21,743 of record NZ_DBHKZA010000064.1, on the reverse strand, counting down.
CGAAGACGGCCTTGCCGGCCGCCAGATCCTGCGCCTGGGCGGCGGTGCCTGCGAAGGCCAAGGTCGCGCCCGCAAGGGCAAGCATGGTGCGGTTCATGTGTTTGCCCCTTATTTGAGATTCGAGTAGTACGCGGCCAGATCGGCGATGTCCTGGTCGGACAGGCTGCCGGCAATGGCGTCCATCGTGGGATGGCTGCGCGCGCCTTTCTTGTACTCGTTAAGGGCAGTTTCGATGTACTTGGCGTTCTGGCCAGCAATCATCGGCACGTGATAGAGCTCGGGAAACGTCGCCTTGTAGCCTTCGATGCCGTGGCAACCGATGCACATGGAGACCTTGTCTCGGGCGTTTTGGATGTTGCCGACAGGCGCTGCGTCAGCAGCAACAGCCTGGCCGGCGATCGCACAGGATGCCATCGCGGCCAACACGGAAACCGTGCACTTCAGAGAGGTTCGCAACTTCATTGGAATGGCTCTTCTTGGTATGGCTTAAGGACTAGGGCCTGCATCACACGAAAAGGCCCCCTGCAAACACGTTGCGGGTCGAACCCAACTGCAAAACCGCCTGATTGTACGATAATTGCTCAGGATTAATACCTTACGATGGTATTGATCCCCGTCAATCCTCGGAAGCCATCAGACAATGTCCGCAGCCCAGTCCGCCCCCTCCACCTCGCCTGCCCGCTTCAACGGAACCGACAGCTACGTCGCCACCGACGACCTGAAGCTGGCTGTGAACGCCGCCCTGACCTTGCAGCGGCCGCTGCTGATCAAGGGGGAGCCCGGCACGGGCAAGACCATGCTGGCCGAAGAAGTGGCGCGCGCGCTGGGCCGCCCCCTGCTGCAGTGGCATATCAAATCCACGACCAAGGCGCACCAGGGCCTGTACGAATACGACGCCGTGTCGCGCCTGCGCGACTCGCAGCTGGGCGACGAGAAAGTCCGCGACATCCGCAACTACATCGTGCAAGGCACCTTGTGGCAGGCCTTCCAGGCGGACGAGCCGGTGGTGCTCCTGATCGACGAGATCGACAAGGCCGACATCGAATTCCCCAACGACCTGCTGCGCGAACTGGACCGCATGGAATTCCATGTGTACGAAACGCGCGAGACCATCGCCGCGCGGCACCGCCCGCTGGTCATCATCACGTCCAACAACGAGAAGGACCTGCCCGACGCGTTCCTGCGCCGCTGCTTCTTCCACTACATCCGCTTCCCCGACCGCGAGACCATGCGCGACATCGTCGCCGTGCACTATCCTCACCTGAAACAGGACGTGCTGCGCGCCGCGCTGGACACCTTCTTCGCGCTGCGCGACGCGCCGGGCCTGAAGAAAAAGCCGTCCACGTCCGAACTGCTGGACTGGCTGCGCCTGCTGCTGGCCGAAGACGCCACGGCCGCCGAGATCGACGCGCACACGGCCACCGCCGTGCCGATGATGGCTGGCGCGCTGTTGAAGAACGAACAAGACGTGCACCTGCTGGAACGCCTCGCGGCCATGACGCGCGGCGGCCAGCGCCGTTGATCTTGCTGCCACCGGCGACCCGCACATGCTGATCGACTTTTTCTATCACCTCCGGGCGCACAAGCTGCCCGTCTCGGTCAAGGAATACCTGACCCTGGTGGACGCGCTGCGCCAGGACCTGATGGCGCCCACGCTGGACGAGTTCTACTTCCTGGCGCGCGCCACGCTGGTCAAGGACGAGTCGCTCTACGACCGTTTCGACAAGGCCTTCGGTGCCTATTACAAGGGCATCGAAGCCGCCTTGCCGGCAGGCAAGGAAATCCCGCTGGACTGGCTGATCAAGCAGTTCGAGAAAAGCCTGTCGCCCGAAGAAAAGGCCGCCATCGAGAAGCACGGCTGGGACAAGCTGATGGAGCTCTTCAAGGAACGCATGCAAGAGCAGAAAGAACGCCACGCGGGCGGCAGCAAATGGATCGGCACCGGCGGCACCTCGCCGTTCGGCAACGGCGGCTACCACCCTGAAGGCATACGCGTGGGCGGCGCATCGGCCGGCAACCGCACGGCGGTCAAAGTCTGGGACATGCGCCAGTTCAAGGACTACGACGACCAGGTAGAACTGGGCACGCGCAACTTCAAGGTGGCGCTGCGCCGGCTGCGGCGCTTTGCGCGCCAGGGCGCCGAGCTGGAGCTGGACCTGGACGACACCATCGCCAGCACCGCCCGCAACGCCGGCCACCTGGACCTGCGCATGGTCCCTGAGCGCCACAACACCGTGAAGGTACTGATGCTGCTGGACGTGGGCGGCAGCATGGACGACCACATCGGGCGCGTGGAAGAATTGTTTTCAGCGGCCCGCAGCGAATTCCGCAACCTGGAAGTCTATTACTTCCACAACTGCCCCTACGAAAGCCTGTGGCAGAGCAACCGCCGGCGCCAGAACGAACGATTCGACACCTGGGACGTGCTGCGCAAGTACAACCCCGACTGGCGGCTGATCATCGTCGGCGACGCCACCATGAGCCCCTACGAGATCCTGCAGCCCGGCGGCTCGGTCGAGCACTACAACAAGGAACCCGGCGCCGAGTGGATGCGGCGCTTGCTGGACGCCTGGCCCAAGTCGGTCTGGTTGAATCCCGAACCCACCGCGTCGTGGCAATACCGCCAATCCATCGCGCTGATGCGCGACATCATGCAGGACCGCATGTACCCGGTCACCGTCGCGGGCCTGGAACAGGCCATGCGCGTGCTATCCAAGTAGATGGGTGATGCGCGAGTGGAAACTCCGCAAGGACCGCGACGCTTGGACACGCGCAACCCATCCTGCGGCCGTCAGCCATCCACTGGCGCGTCAGGCGTATCCAGGGTCAGCTGATAGAACGCCAGATCCAGCCATCGGCCGAACTTGAAGCCCGCTTCCTTGATGGTGCCCGAATGCGTGAAGCCCAGCTTCTCGTGCAAGCGGATGCTGCCCTCATTCGACGCGTCGATGCCGCCGACCAGCACGTGCACCTGATTGGCGCGCGCCCGCGCGATCAGCACTCGCATCATGGCCTCGCCCAGGCCCATGCCGCGGAACCGCCCGTCGACGTACACCGAATGCTCGACCGAATACTTGAATGCGGGCCACGCGCGAAACGTGCCGTAGCTGGCAAACGCCATCAACTCGCCCGCCGCATTCTCGAACCCCACCACCGGAAAGCCGCCCTGCTGCTTGGCCTGGAACCAGCCTTGCATCGCCTCGCGCGGCCGCGGCTTGTAGTCGTAGAGGGCCGTAGAGGTGGCGATGGCGTCGTTGAAGATGGCCAGTATCTGGTCCGCATGGCGTTCATGCGTGCAGTCTACAAGGATGGCGCCATCGGGCGCGAAGGTTTCAGCGGGCGATTTCATTGAAAAATTGTACCGGGCGCTCCTGCGCCACGACACGCGTCCGCCATAAAAAAAACCGGCGAATCCGCCGGTTCAGTGAGTTGCTGCCGCTTCTGGCCACTCTCAGGCGGCGCGGCTCTCCACAGATCGGTGGGCGGCGGAGGCCTGGCGCAGGCCTGGGCACTGCCGCCAGGAAAGCTCATCGGCGTCCATGTCCAGGTCGAACAGGTCATTGGCAGCCGGCCAGGGATGACTGCGCGCTGCGGCGCCTTCCATTTCCAGCACATGTCCGGCAAACCCGCGGGGCGAACCGCCGCACTCGGCGAAATACCGTTGCGTGCTCAGGTCCACGACATAGGTGGTCATGTCATGCGTCAATATGGCCACGAATTGGCCGTCATCACTGGCATAGGCGTATTGGAATTGCCCTTTGATCCCGTCGCCGCTCAGGGCGCTGCCGGTCAATTGGGACAAGGCACGCGTGACGATCTCGGTCAGCATGGGTCGTTCCTCCGAAAAATGCGCCGGCAGGATGCCGGCAGCGAAGGCGCGAACGACAAGCACCGGCGCCGCGCTTGCGGCGGCGTCTGGCGTTGGACGGGAAGCCGGTAGACGGCTGTCGCGCATCCCGTCGGCAACAGCTACTACGTTGTTCAGAGCTTACACCCGCACGCGGACCGACCTCAAATTTGCCTTGTGCACTAAGGATGTTGCATTGCAGCACCCTATGCGCTTGCGGCTTTCCAGCCCTTAAGCGGCCGCAACCGGCATCCCGCCTGGCTCTATGTCACCATTTTCTTGCTGGCGCCATTGCGCCTGGCCCATGCGGTACAGCACATGCCGGCGCAGCGGATGGCCTTCGGGAACGGCCGGATGATCGAACGGATCGGCGTCCTCCTGCATGCCCAGGCGCGCCATCACCGCGCGTGAACGCTGATTGCCCACGGCGGTGAACGCCACGATCTCGCCCAGTCCCACCTGCTCGAACCCCACGCGCAGCGCGGCAAGCGCAGCCTCGCTGGCGTAGCCGCGCCCCCAGAACGGCTGAGCCAGGCGCCAACCGATTTCCACCCCGGGCGCAAACGGCAGCGCCGGCGGCATCGGCTTGATGCCCACGAAGCCCACGAAAGGCGCCACGCCGGGCGCCTCGACCGCCCAGAAGCCCCAGCCATGCTCGTCAATACCGGCGGCCAGCCGGTCGGCCAGAGCGTCGCTTTCCGGCGCGGACAGCGGCAGCAGGAACTCCGTCACGCGCGGGTCCGCATTCATCTCGGCGAACGGCTTGCGGTCGTCAGCGCGCCACTGCCGCAGCACCAGGCGCGGCGTTTCAACTTCCAGGGATAAAGACATGGCGGATTTCCTTGCGGTTGGCGGGGGCGCTGCCGGGATCGGCCCTTGAACCATTGCCAACGTATACACTCCAACGGATTCTGCCATGCCAAAGGAATTGTCTGCCATGCGCCTGTCCCTATCGAAGCTGCCGCGCCCGCTGGGTGTGCTGCTGTTTTCCTCCTTCCTGGCCTTCCAGGCCGGGGCCGCCAGCCTTCCGGCCGGCGTCTCGGAGGCCGCCTCGATTGAAGGCATCACCGAATACCGCCTGGCCAATGGCCTGAGAGTGTTGCTGGTTCCCGATGAATCCAAGCCCTCTACCACGGTCAACATGACCTATCTGGTCGGCTCGCGCAACGAGAACTACGGCCAGACCGGCATGGCGCACCTGCTTGAGCACATGCTGTTCAAGGGCACGTCCACTACCCGCAACGCCATGGGCGAGTTTTCGCGCCGCGGCCTGCAGGCCAACGGGTCGACCTCCAGCGACCGCACCAATTATTTCGCCAGCTTCGCCGCCAACCCCGAGACCCTCAAGTGGTACCTGGGCTGGCAGGCCGACGCCATGGTCAATTCCCTGATCGCCAAGGAAGACCTGGATTCGGAAATGACCGTGGTCCGCAATGAAATGGAAAGCGGCGAAAACAGCCCCTCCCGCATCCTGATGCAGAAGATGCAGGCCGCAGCCTTCCAATGGCACAGCTACGGCAAGAACACCATCGGCGCCCGGTCCGATGTGGAAAACGTGGACATCGGGCAACTGCGCGCCTTCTATCACGAGTACTACCAGCCGGATAACGCCGTGCTGATCGTGGCCGGCAAGTTCGACCCGCAAGCCACGCTGGCGGACATCGAGGAAACGCTGGGCAAGCTGCCCAGGCCCGACCGCAAGCTGCCGCCCGAATACACCGTGGAACCCGTACAGGACGGCGAACGCTCGGTCACGCTGCGCCGCACCGGCGGCACCCCGCTGGTCGCGGCGATGTACCACATCCCCGCCGCCGGCAGCCCCGACTTCGTGCCGCTGGACCTGGCCACCGTCATCCTGTCCGACACGCCGTCGGGCCGCCTGTACCATGCCCTCGTCGCCACCAAGCTGGCCTCGGGCGTGTTCGGTTTCACCATGGAAAACCGCGACCCGGGCCTGGCGATGTTCGGCGCGCAACTGCCCCCCGGCAAGAATCTGGACACTGCCGTGCAGGCCCTGACCAGCACGCTGGAAACGTTGGGCAAGAAGCCCTTCACCCAACAGGAACTGGACCGCGCGCGCAGCAAATGGCTGACGGCATGGGAACAGACCTACAGCGACCCCGAACAAGTCGGCGTGGCGCTGTCCGAAGCCATTGCCGCGGGCGACTGGCGCCTGTTCTTCCTGCAGCGCGACCGCGCCCGCAAGGCCTCGCTGGCCGACGTCCAGCAAGCCGCCGTCACCTATCTGGTGCAAAGCAACCGCATCGAAGGCCGCTACATCCCAACGGAAAAGCCCCTGCGCGCGCCGCAGTTGCAGCGTGAAGACCTGACCGCCGTGTTCAAGGACTACAAGGGCGATCCGGACTTCAAGGCCGCGTCCGCCTTCGATCCCACCCCTGCCAACATCGACAAGCTGACCCAGCGCAAGAAGCTGGACCTGCCCAATGGCCCGGTGCAACTGGCGCTTCTGCCCAAGGCCACGCGCGGCAACCGCGTGCAGGCCCAGATGCTGATCCAGTTCGGCAACGAGAAAGACCTGCTGGGCCAGCGCGTGAATTCCAGCGCCGTGGCCGACCTCCTGACCCGCGGCACGGCCAAGCTGTCGCGCCAGGACATCCAGGACCGCCTGGACAAGCTGCAAGCCGAACTCGGCTTCAGCGGCGGCGGCACCACCCTCAAGATCGCCATGTCGACCAAGGGCGAGAACCTGCCCGAACTGACCGCGCTGGCGCTTGATATTGTCCGCAACGCCAACTTCCCGAAGGAACAGCTCGAGGAATACCAACGTCAGCTTGAAACCTCGATCCAGAACGCCATGACCGAGCCCTCGGCCCTGGCCGGACGCGCGCTGGCCCGCCAGGACAATCCGTGGCCTGCCGACGACCTGCGCTACGTGCCCACGTTCGAAGAATCGCTTGCCAGCGTGCGCGGCCTGAACCGCGACGCGCTGGCCAAGTTCCACGCCAAGTTCTACGGCGCGGGCAAGATTGAATACTCGGCGGTTGGCGACTTTGAGCCGGAAGCCGTGGAAAAGGCGATCAAGTCCGGTCTGGCCGGTTGGAAGAAGGCCCCCGCCTACACGCGCGTCGGCAACCCGTACCGCGACATCCCCGCCAAGCAGTTCGACATCGACACGCCCGACAAGGCCAACGCCTTCTACGTCTCGCGCATGCCGCTGAAACTGCAAGACACGGATGCCGACTACGCCTCGCTGTACCTGGCCAACTACCTGTTCGGCGCCTCCGAAACCTCGCGCCTGTGGAACCGTGTGCGCGAGACCGAAGGCCTGTCCTACAACGTCCGCAGTTCGCTGTCGGTCTCCTCGTTCGAGCCCAGCGCCAGTTGGACCATGTACGCCATCTATGCGCCGCAGAACCGCGAACGCCTGGAAAAGGCCATCAACGAGGAACTGGCCCGCGTCTTGAAGGAAGGCTTTTCGGAAAAGGAAATCTCTGACGGCATCAACGCCCTGCTGAACTACCGCAACCTGGCCCGCGCGCAAGACGATGTGCTGGCCGGGACGTGGCTGGACTACCTGCAGCGCGGCCGCACGTTCGAATGGTCGGCCGAGATGGATAAGAAGATCTCGGCGCTGACGCCCGACGCGGTCAACGCCGCCCTGCGCAAGTACCTGCGCCCGGATGGCTTCAGCACGGCGGTCGCCGGCGACTTCAAGAAGAAAGCCGCCCCCTGACACGCTGCGCCCTCGTGACCAGCCCCTGCCTTGGCAGGGGCTTTTTTTTGCATGATGGAATGCTGGCTATATGGCGCTCCGGCCTTGGAATCTACAAAACCATGCCATTGGCGGGGAGATTTTCACATAACCGATCTATTACTCGGTTATTTGGAAAGATGTTTTCAGGGAATACGGGTTTATCCCAGGTGGGATAACGCGCAGAATTCAGTCATCGGGAACAAACAACGAACCACGACGGAGGGCCGCCGGATTCGGTCCCCACTGACAAGATTGGAGGTCTACCATGAAATCCCTAACCACCACCCTGCTGCTATCCCTGGCCCTGGTTGGCGTTGGCGCCCAAGCCGCCGGCGTTGAACAAGGCAAGACCAGCGCCCAAGTCGCGACCGAGCTGCAACAAGCCAAGGCCAGCGGCCAATACACCTTCGGCGAACTGGACTACCCGCCTGCCCTGCCCCAAGGCGCCAGCCTGAGCTCGCAAGAAGTGCAAGCCCAGCTGCAGCAAGCCAAGGTCAGCGGCCAGTACACGTTCGGCGAACTGCAATACCCGCCCGTCGCCGCAGCGCCTGCCGCCGTCAAGACGCGCGCTGAAGTCCAGCAGGAACTGGCGCAAGCCAAGGCCAGCGGCCAATACACGTTCGGCGAACTCGAATACCCGCCGATCACCCGGTGAGCTGCTTGCTGTAGCCCGGCCGGCCTCAGGCGGCATCATGGCTTGGGGCCGGTTTTTTCCGGTACAGCGGCAACCGTCGTAGCAGTGCCTGAGCAGTACCCCGCAGTAGATGTAGCAAAAGCAGTACTCAGCAGTCGCAGCACCTAGCAGTCGCA
>NZ_DBHKZA010000064.1:0-13271 GCF_057314935.1 Achromobacter sp. | reverse complement strand
AGCAGTCGCAGCACCTAGCAGTCGCAACACAAGTCCTGGTAGCAACACCTAGCAGTAGCAGCACCTGCAGTACGGCCGCGGCGTCACAGCCGCGGCCTTTTTATTGCGAGGGAAGACTGGAGCGCGCATCCTGTCCAAGGAAAACCGCCACGGGTCGCACTCCCCATCCCTCTCCTCGATCGACAGCCAAAAAAAAGCCGCGACACAAGTTCGCGGCTTTTTCATGCGTCAAGCGATTCAGCTGAAGAATTCCTTCACGCGGTCCGTCCAGGACTTGCTTTGCGGCGAGTGGCGGTCGCCCCCGTCGTTCAGCGACGTCTCGAACTGGCGCAGGATGCTCTTCTGGTCTTCGCTCAGGCGCACCGGCGTTTCCACCACGACGTGGCAGTACAGGTCGCCCGGATAGCTGCCCCGCACGCCGCGGATGCCCTTGCCGCGCAGGCGGAAGGTCTTGCCGGACTGGGTGCCTTCGGGAATCGAGATCTCGGCTTTACCGCCCAGCGTGGGCACCTGAAGCTCGCCGCCCAACGCCGCCGTGGTGAACGGGATGGTCAGCTCGCAGTGCAGATCGTCGCCGTCGCGCTGGAAGATCTTGTGCTGCTTGATGTGGATTTCCACATACAGGTCGCCCGGAGGGCCGCCGTTGATGCCCGGCTCGCCATTGCCGCTGGAGCGGATGCGCATGCCGTCGTCGATGCCGGCCGGAATCTTGACCTGCAGGGTCTTGTTGCGGCGGATACGGCCCACGCCGTCGCAGGCCGGGCACGGATCGGTGATTTCCTTGCCGTTGCCGTGGCAGGTCGGGCAGGTCTGCTGCACGCTGAAAAAGCCTTGCTGCATGCGCACGGCGCCCGAACCGCCGCAGGTGCGGCAGGTCTTGGGCGAGGTGCCGACCTTGGCGCCGGAGCCGTGGCAGGTGTCGCAATTTTCCCAGCTGGGGACGCGGATTTCGGTATCGAAACCGGCCGCGGCCTGCTCCAGCGTGATTTCCAGCGCGTACTTCAGGTCGGCGCCGCGATACACCTGCGGGCCGCCGCCGCGACGGCCGCCACCGCCCCCGCCGCCGAAGATTTCGCCGAAGATATCGCCGAAGGCGTCGGCAAAACCGCCGCCCATGCCCGCCCCGCCCATGCCGGCGGAGTTGGGGTCGACGCCCGCATGGCCGTAGCGGTCATACGCCGCGCGCTTCTGTTCATCGCCCAGGACCTCGTAGGCTTCCTTGGCTTCCTTGAACTTCTCTTCGGCTTCTTTGCTGTCCGGATTGCGGTCCGGGTGGTACTTCATGGCCAGCTTTCGATAGGCCTTCTTGAGTTCGTCGTCCGAGGCGTTTTTCGCTACGCCCAGGACTTCGTAATAGTCGCGTTTTGCCATGATCCGTGGGCTCAAAAACGAGCCGTCTTTTCAGTGCTACAGAATGAGTTCGCCCGGTAGGCGGATTTCTCCGGCTACCGGGCGGCAGAGGCTGGTCAGCGCCCGGCCATTATTGGTCGCGCTTGACTTCCTTGAAGTCGGCGTCGACGACGTTGTCGTCCACCGGCTTCGCGTTGTCGGCCGCTTGTTGCTGGCCGGCGGCTTGTTGCGCCTGCATGTCGGCGTACATCTTCTCGCCCAGCTTCTGCGATGCGGTCGACAGGGCTTCCACCTTGGCGTCGATCGCGGCCTTGTCGCCTTCCTTCAGCGTGTCTTCCAGGTCCTTGATGGCGGCTTCGATGCTTTCCTTTTCGGAAGCTTCGAGCTTGTCGCCGTACTCGGTCAACGACTTGCGGGTGGCATGCACCAGCGCGTCGGCCTGGTTGCGCGACTGGGCCAGTTCGGCAACGCGGTGATCTTCCTCGGCGTTGGCCTCGGCATCCTTGACCATGCGCTGGATCTCGTCTTCCGACAGACCCGAGTTGGCCTTGATGGTGATCTTGTTTTCCTTGCCGGTGCCCTTGTCCTTGGCGGACACGTGCAGGATGCCGTTGGCGTCGATGTCGAACGTGACTTCGATCTGCGGCATGCCGCGCGGCGACGGCGGGATCCCTTCAAGGTTGAACTCGCCCAGGGCCTTGTTGCCCGCGGCGATTTCGCGCTCGCCCTGGAACACCTTGATCGTCACGGCCGGCTGGTTGTCGTCAGCGGTCGAGAAGGTCTGCGAGAACCGGGTCGGGATCGTCGTGTTCTTCTGGATCATCTTCGTCATCACGCCGCCCAGGGTTTCGATACCCAGCGACAGAGGCGTCACGTCCAGCAGCAGCACGTCCTTGCGGTCGCCCGACAGCACGGAACCTTGGATGGCGGCGCCAGCGGCGACGGCTTCATCGGGGTTCACGTCCTTGCGCGGATCCTTGCCAAAGAATTCCTTCACCTTTTCCTGGACCTTGGGCATGCGGGTCATGCCGCCGACCAGGATCACGTCGTCGATGTCGGAAACCTTCACGCCGGCGTCCTTGATGGCGACGCGGCAGGGCTCGATCGTGCGTTCGATCAGTTCTTCGACCAGCGCTTCCAGCTTGGCGCGCGTGATCTTCAGGTTCAAGTGCTTCGGACCCGAGGCATCCGCCGTGATGTACGGCAGGTTGATTTCGGTCTGCTGAGCGGACGACAGTTCGATCTTGGCCTTTTCAGCGGCTTCCTTCAGGCGTTGCAGCGCCAGCACGTCCTTGGACAGGTCAACGCCTTGTTCCTTCTTGAACTCGGCAATGATGTAGTCGATGATGCGCTGGTCGAAGTCTTCGCCGCCCAGGAAGGTGTCGCCGTTGGTCGACAGCACTTCGAACTGCTTTTCGCCGTCCACGTCGGCGATTTCGATGATGGACACGTCGAACGTGCCGCCACCCAAGTCATACACGGCGATCTTGCGGTCGCCCTTTTCGGTCTTGTCCAGGCCGAACGCCAGCGCGGCAGCGGTGGGTTCGTTGATGATGCGCTTGACTTCCAGACCGGCGATGCGGCCGGCGTCCTTGGTGGCCTGGCGCTGGCTGTCGTTGAAGTAGGCGGGCACGGTGATGACGGCCTCGGTCACTTCTTCGCCCAGGTAGTCCTCGGCGGTCTTCTTCATCTTGCGCAGCACGTCGGCCGACACTTGGGGAGGCGCCATCTTCTTGCCGCGCACTTCCACCCAGGCGTCGCCGTTGTCGGCGCGGGCAATGGTGTAGGGCATCAGATTGATGTCCTTCTGCACCGCCTTTTCTTCGAACTTGCGGCCGATCAGGCGCTTCACCGCGTACAGGGTGTTGCGCGGGTTGGTCACGGCCTGGCGCTTGGCGGGTGCGCCGACCAGGGTCTCGCCGTCGTCCATGTAGGCGACGATCGAGGGGGTGGTGCGAGCGCCTTCCGCGTTTTCAATGATTTTGACCTGCCCGCCGTCCATGACAGCCACGCAGCTGTTGGTCGTGCCCAGGTCAATGCCAATAATCTTGCTCATGGTGGGTACCTTGAATTAAATCTATGAAAATAGAGGGAAACTTCTTGTCCCCACATAACTGGGGCTACTCGCAGGGTTTTTCAAGACGCCTGGCCGGAATTTTCCGCACCCGGGTCCTGCAACCGCTGGATTGCCGCCGTGAACTGGGGCAATCCGGGCCAGCCGGTGATGCGTCCAAGCCGTTTTCCGGCCCGGTACAGCACAAAAGTGGGGACACCATGCAGGGAAAAGCGGCGGCCCAAGGGCTCGTCGGCATAGACATCGGCTTCGAACCACGTCAGGCCCAGGCCCAACAAGGCCTCCTGATGCAGCAACGCCGCCTGCTTGAACAGATTGCAGTTATAGCAATCCTGGCCCCACAGGAACACGCAGCGCAAATCCGACCCCGGCGCCTGGACCACGGCGGCATCGAATCCCGCGGTGTCGACATGACGCATGCCGAACACCTGGAAGACCTGAGCCGGATCGAAACGGGGATCGGTCATTGCGTGCCGAGCCGCGATCAGCCTTGGCCCGCGGACACCACCACCAGCGCCGGACGCAGGGTCCGGTCGGCGATGGCGTAGCCCTTTTGCAGCAGCTGCAACACGGTGTTGGCGGGCTGCGCGTTGGGAATCGACGAAATGGCTTGATGCAGGTGCGGATCGAACTTGTCGCCCTGGGCCGGTGCGATTTCCTTGAGCAGATTGCGCTCGAAGGCTGCGGCCAGCTGCTTCAGGGTGACTTCAACGCCTTCCCGCAACGTGTCAACGGTCTGGTCGGGCTGGGCCAATGCGGCTTCCAGGCTGTCCTTGACCGGAACCAGGCTTTCGGCGAACGACTCGATGCCGAACTTGCGCGCCTTGGACACTTCTTCCTGAGCGCGGCGGCGCACGTTCTCGGCTTCGGCGTGCACACGCAGAAGCTGGTCGTGCTGCTCATTGACGGTAGCCTGGGCGGCGTCCAGTTGGGCGCGCAACTCGTTCAGCTCGGCCTGTGCGGCGTCCTGGGCGGCGGGGGCCGCGTCGGCGTTCTGGCCGACTTCGGGCGTCTGATCTACAGGCTCGTGGGGTGCCGTCATGGGGAATCCTCCAAAAAGAATGGCTTTCGCAGACATGAATGGGGGCCAATACCCCTATTTCAAGCCCGGGAAAGCGAAATATTCCCTGACGGCGCCCGCCCGGGTCCCGGGCGGAGCGGCCGCTTACTTCTTGTGGGGCTGCGCCGGCGCGACCGGGTCGCTGGCCGGGAAGCTTTCCTTCAGCGCACGGTCGACGTGCGCGTCGTCGTCATCCGGCTCGGACCGGATCGCGATGGGGTCGCTGGCCGGAAAGGTCTCGGCCAACGCTTCGTCCAGATCGTGCTCGACCTGATCCTCATCGACGGGGGTGGAAACCGTCCCCTTTTTTACTACCTTGCCGCTCTTGGGATCATGGTGCATGCGCCTTCTCCTTCAAGTCCGTGGTGGCCCGGGATGTCAGCGGCCAGCCCTGCAAGTTCCGTTCCACCATGCCAGCCAAGCCGGCGATCCATGCGGGATCGTCGTTCAGGGCGGGGATGTACCGGAATTGCTTGCCGCCTGCCCCGACAAACGCGTCGCGGCATTCCAGGCTGATCTCTTCCAGGGTTTCCAGACAGTCTGCCACAAATCCCGGACACACCACATCCACCTCCGTCACCCCCGAGGCCGCCAGCGCCTTGAGCGTGGGCTCGGTATAGGGCTCCAGCCAGCGGGCAGTGCCGAAGCGGCTCTGGAAAGTCACTTCGATCTGTTCGCGGGGCAAGGACAGGCGCTGCGACAACAGGCGCGCCGATTCCATGCAATCGCGATAGTAGGGGTCACCCAGTTCGATCGAATAGCGCGGCAGGCCGTGAAAGCTCATCACCAGCTTCTGCGGCTTGCCCTGTTCGCGCCAAAAGGATTCGATGCGCGCGGCCAGCGGGTCCAGCCAGGCCGGATCTTCATGGAAACGCTTGGTGAAGCGCAGCTCGGGCTGGTCGCGCAGGCGCGCGGCGTGGCGGGTCACTGCGTCGACCACGGTGGCCGTGGTACTGGCGGCGTACTGCGGATACAGCGGCACGGTCAGGATGCGCTCGCAGCCCGCGGCCCGCAAGCGCGTGATCGCGTCGGGGATCGACGGGTTGCCGTAGCGCATGCCCAATTCCACCACGGCATCGATGCCCGCCGCGTGCAGGGCCGCGCGCACGCCGTCCGCCTGGCGCTGGCTGTAGACCATGAGGGGCGACCCTTCCTTGAGCCACACCCCGGCATAGCGCGGCGCCAGCTTCTTGGGGCGCATCGTCAGCACCAGCCCGTGCAGGATGGGCTTCCACAGGTAGCGGGGGATTTCGATGACGCGCGGGTCGGACAGGAATTCGCCCAGGTATTTCTTGATGCCGGCCTTGTCCGGCGTGTCGGGGGTGCCCAGGTTCACCAGCAGCACGCCGACCTTGCCCGGCCCGCGCGGCGGCGGATCTTCGTTGAAGGGGTCGTCCTGCTCGCTTTCCGGCAGGTAGCGTTCAGGCCACAGGTACTTGAACAGGCGAAGAAACACAAAAACTCCCCTTCCTCCGCAAGGAGGATGTAGCTTTGAATGGACCTACTGGTTGTGGCTGAGGGCGTTGGACAGCAAACGCGCCGTGATATCCACGATGGGAATGACGCGTTCGTACGCCATGCGAGTGGGACCGATCACGCCCAGCGTGCCGACCACCTTGCCGTCCACGCCATAAGGCGCGGTAATGACCGACACTTCTTCCATCGGCACCAGTTGCGAGTCGCCGCCGATGTAGATCTGCACCCCCTGCGCGCGGCTGGACACGTCCAGCAGCTGCAGCAGGTCCGTCTTCTTTTCGAACAGCGAGAACATCTTGCGCAACCGGTCCATGTCGGACGCGATGTCCGTCACGTCCAGCAGCTTGCGTTCGCCCGATATGATCATGGCGTCGCCGTCTTCGGCGGCTTCGGCGCTGGCTTCCACCGCCGCCTGCATCAGGCGCGAGATGTCTTCGCGCAGCTGGGCGAGCTCGGTGGACAAGGTCTGGCGCACCGCATTGAAGGACTTGCCGGCGAAATGCATGTTGAAGAAATTGCCGGCTTCCAGCAATTCGGCTTCGACGTAATCGCGCTGCACGAACAAGATGCGGTTCTGGACGTCGCCGTCGGGGGTGACGATGATCAGCAGCACCCGCTTGTCGGACAGCCGGATGAATTCGATCTGGCGGAACACCTGGGCGCGCTTGGGCGTGAGCACCACGCCCGCGAACTGCGTCAGGTTCGACAGCAGCGCGGCCGCGGCATTGACGGCGCGGGTGGGTTCGGCGGCCGACAGCATTTCGCCCATATTGTGCGGTTGCAGCTGATAGGACTGCACGGCCAGCAAGGAATCGACGAACATGCGGTAGCCCCGCGGCGTGGGAACACGGCCGGCGGACGTATGCGGGCTATGGATCAGCCCCAGCTCTTCCAGGTCCGCCATCACATTGCGGATCGTGGCCGGGGACAAGTCGAAGACTTTCGATAGCGTCCGCGAGCCGACTGGCTGCCCATCGGCGATGTAGCGTTCTATCAACGCTTTCAGTAGTGCGCGTGCGCGGTCATCCATAACAGGTATTTTAGGGAATCTTTTCCAATTAAGGCGATTTTTGTCCCGCAAGCGGATATGCGGCCCCATATAATCGGCTAATCAGCCCCCTCCGGGCGGGTTTCGGCTTTCTGGCTTTACCTTTTTCGATACGCACGCATCCATGCACTTTCCTACCGTCGCCCTGATCGGCAGATACCAGGACACCGGCCTGGACACACCGCTGAGAGCCCTTGCGCACGCGCTGACGCAAGCGGGCAGGCACGTGCTCATCGATGCCGATACCGCGCGCAATACCGGCCTGACCGAATACCCGGTCGCCACCCTCGAGGAAATCGGCCAGCACGCGTCGCTGGCCGTCGTCATGGGCGGCGACGGCACCGTGCTGGGCGCGGGCCGCCACCTGGCGCCCTTCGGCGTGCCGCTGGTCGGCATCAACCATGGCCGGCTGGGCTTCATCACCGACATCCCGCTGCAGGACGCGCATGGCGCGCTGGCGCGGGTGCTCGAAGGCAGCTTCCAGATCGAGGAACGCATGCTGCTGGAAGGCAGCGTGTGGCGGGGCGACCAGAAGATGTATTCCGCGTCGGCCTTGAACGACGTCGTGCTGAACCGCGCCGGACGCGGCGGCATGATCGAAGTGCGCGTGGAACTGGACGGCGCCTTCATGTACACGCAGCGCGCCGACGGCCTGATCATCGCCACGCCCACCGGCTCCACCGCGTACGCCCTGTCCGCCAACGGCCCCATCCTGCATCCCGGCATGAACGCCATGGTGCTGGTGCCCGTCGCGCCGCAAACGCTGTCGAACCGCCCTATCGTGATCCCCGACACCGGCGTGCTGAACATGACCCTTACTGCCATGGGCCGGGTCGAAGTAGGCGCCAGCGTCCATTTCGACATGCAGACCTGGTCGGACCTGCAACCGGGCGACCGCATCGTCGTGCAGCGCGCGCCCTATACCATCCGCTTCGTGCACCCCGAGGGCTACAGCTTCTTTTCCACCCTGCGCCGCAAGCTGCATTGGAACCTGATGCCCCAAGCCACCGACAACGTAGAGTAGTAAGCGCCCCGACATGCTGCGCACCCTGCATATCCGCGACTTCGTCATCGTCGAGCAGACCGAGATCCATTTCGGCGCCGGCTTCACCGTTTTCTCCGGCGAGACCGGCGCAGGCAAATCCATCCTGGTGGATGCGCTGGCGCTGGCCCTGGGAGAACGCGGCGACGCCAGCATGCTGCGCGAAGGCGCGCCCCGCGCCGACATCACCGCCGTCTTCGACACGCCCAAGTCGCTGCACGCCTGGCTGGCCGAACGCGAGATCGACGCGGACGACGAGCTCTCGCTGCGCCGCGTCATCGATGCGCAGGGCCGCAGCCGCGCCTATATCAACGGCACGCCCGCCACCGTGGCCCAGTTGCGCGAACTGGGCGACAGCCTGGTGGACATCCACGGCCAGCACGCCCATCAAAGCCTGATGCGCCCCGACGCACAGCGCGACCTGCTGGACGCCCACGGCGGCCACGGCGATCTGCGCCAGGCCGTCGGCCAGGCCTGGAAGCAATGGCGCGCGCTGGCGCGGCAGCTGGAAGCCGCCGAGAAAGACGCCGCCAGCCTGGCTACCGAGCGCGACCGCATCCAATGGCAGGTTCAAGAACTGGATCAACTGGCGCTGGGCGCGGACGAATGGGATTCGCTGCAATCCGAGCACACCCGGCTGTCGCACTCCCAATCGCTTCTGGACGGCGCCTCGCAGATCCTGGAAGCGCTGGACGGTGAAGGCGATTCCGCACACCACCGCATCACGGCGGCCAATCACCGCATTCAGCAGATGCTGCGGCACGACCCCGGCCTGCAAGGCGTGCATGACGAACTGGAATCCGCCCGCATCGCGATCAGCGAAGCCGTATCGGACCTGAACAACTACGTCAGCCGCGTCGACCTGGACCCCAAGCGCCTGGCCGAGGTGGAATCGCGGCTGGGCCTGGTGTTCGAGACCGCCCGCAAGTTCCGCGTCGAACCCGACGCGCTGTGCGAACTGCGCGACTCGCTGCACGCCGAGCTGGCGGCATTACAGGCCGCGGGCGACATCGATGCCCTGCGCGCCCAGTCCGCAGCCGCCCAGGCGCAATACGATGCGGCGGCCGCCAAACTCACCACTGCCCGCCGCAAGATCGCGAAAGACCTGGGCAAGCAGGTCACACAGGCGATGCAGACGCTGGCCATGCAAGGCGGCAAGTTCGAGCCCACGCTGGCAGCGTCCGCGCCGTCCGCGCACGGTAATGAACAAGTTGAATTCCTGGTGGCCGGCCACGCCGGCACCACGCCCCGGCCGCTGGCCAAGGTGGCCTCGGGCGGTGAACTGTCGCGCATCTCGCTGGCGTTGTCCGTCATCGCCAGCCGCGCGGCCCGCGTACCTACGCTGATTTTCGACGAAGTCGACAGCGGCGTCGGCGGCGCGGTAGCGGAATCCGTCGGCAAATTGCTGCGCGAACTGGGCGAACGCCATCAAGTGCTGTGCGTCACCCACCTGCCGCAGGTCGCCGCCTGCGGCAATAACCAGTTCCTGGTCAGCAAAACCGAATCGCGCGGCACCACGCGCTCCAGCATCGAAGAGCTGGACGCCCCCGCCCGTGTGGAAGAGATCGCCCGGATGCTGGGCGGGATCAAGCTCACCGCCACGACGCGCGAACACGCTCGCGAAATGCTGGAAGGCTTCGGCCAACCCGCCGCCTGACGGCCGCCCGCCTCCGGACAAGCCCCGCGGCCATGCCCCGGGGGTTTTTCGGGTTTCTTTATTTCCCGCCCAACAAAAAGCCCCTTCGATCAGAAGGGGCTTTGGATCTCACGAACCCGCGGCGAGCGCGGCCGTAGGCCGTGGGACGAACGCAGGCGGCTTAGCGGCCTTTCAGGCAGCTGCCGCAGATGCCGTACAGCACCATCGCGTGGCTTTCCAACGCGAAGCCGTTGTCCTTGGCGATCTTTTGCTGGCGCTTTTCGATGTCCGGGTCCGAAAACTCGACCACCTTGCCGCAATTCGTGCAGATCAGGTGATCGTGGTGATCGCCGTCATTGAGCTCGAACACGGCCTTGCCGCTGTCGAACTGGCTGCGGGCAAGAATGCCGGCCTGTTCGAACTGCGTCAGCACGCGGTAGACGGTCGCCAGGCCGATTTCGACGTTTTCGCCAATCAAGGCGCGATAGACGTCTTCGGCGCTGAGGTGCCGCTGGTCGGATTTACGGAAAATATCAAGAATTTTCAGGCGGGGAAAAGTCGCCTTCAAACCCATGTTCTTCAGTTCGCTTTGGTCGCTCATGGTGTAATCGCTCTCCGTCCGCGTTGGCATGGGCAAGGATGTGGGGCGCGCCGCGAGCCGGCTCCCCTGAATTCATGCCGCCCCGCGGAACTATCCTTATGAAACCTTTATGATAACGGTTTTGTCTGCTTCCAAATAATAGGGGCGCGTAGTGTCCATGATTGCACGAATTCCCTCCCGCTCGCTGAAGACCGGATTGGCCGTTGCCGCCCTGGCCGTCGCCCTTGCCGGTTGCACGGGAGACAAGTGGGGCTTCCCCTACAAGGCTGGCGTCCAGCAAGGTAACTGGATCACCCAGGAACAGGTCGCCCTGCTGCAACCCGGCATGACGCGCGAACAAGTGCGCTTCGCGCTCGGCAGCCCCACGCTGACCAGCGTGCTGCACGCCAATCGCTGGGACTACCCCTACTACTACAAGCCCGGTTACGGCGAAGCCCGCGAACGCAAGTTCACCGTCTGGTTCGAAAACGACCGGCTGACCCGCTGGGAAGGCGACAAGCAGCCTGACCTGCAACCCTATCAGCTGAACACCCCCAGCTCCACGGCCGACGAAAAGGCCGACAAGCGGCTGGACCAGGACGAAGCCCGGCTGAAGGAAGAAGCGGATCAGAAGAAGCGCGACTCGGCCGCCCCGGTCAGCCCGCTGAACCAGTACCCCGGCCAACCCGGCAACTCGCCCGAGCCGCTTCGCTAACCCCCAAGGATTCTTTTACATGCGTATTGCAATTGCCGGCGCCAGCGGCCGTATGGGCCAGATGCTGATCGATGCCGTCCTCAAGTCCACCGGCCTGCAACTGACGGTTGCGCTGGACCGCAAGGGCTCCGCCGCCCTGGGCCAGGATGCCGGCGCACCGCTCGGCCAACAGACGGGCGTCTCCATCACCGACGACCTCGACGCGCTGGCCCAGGCCGACTGCCTGATCGACTTCACCCGTCCCGAAGGCACGCTCGAGCACTTGCAGGCCTGCGTCAAGCACGGCACGCGCGCCGTGATCGGCACCACCGGTTTCGACGACAACGGCCGCGCCGCGATCGACGTGGCCGCGCAGAAGATCGCCATCGTGTTCGCGCCCAACATGAGCGTCGGCGTCAACGCCACGCTCAAGCTGCTGGACATGGCTGCCCGCATCCTGAATTCCGGCTACGACGTCGAAGTGTTCGAAGCGCACCACCGCAACAAGGTCGACGCGCCCTCGGGCACCGCCTTGAAGATGGGCGAGACCATCGCATCCGCCTGGGACGTCGCCCTGCCGGACGTGGCCACCTGGAGCCGCCACGGCGACACCGGCGTGCGCAAGCCCGGCACCATCGGCTTCTCGGTCCTGCGCGGCGGCGATATCGTCGGTGACCACACGGTGTCGTTCTGCGGCATCGGCGAACGCATCGAGATCACGCACCGCTCGGCCAGCCGCGCCACCTACGCGGAAGGCGCGTTGCGCGCCGCGCGCTTCCTGGAAGACAAGCGCAACGGCCTGTACGACATGCAATCGGTGCTGGGCCTCTAAGGCCGCGCCAATGCAAAAAAGGATCCCTCGGGATCCTTTTTTTTCGCCTGCGTAAGGCCGTTTGGCATGGCGCGCCGGCCGATCACACCACCACGGGCTCCGGCTCCAGCCTGACGCCATAGCGTTCGGCGACGGCCTGCTGGATCGCTTGTGCCAATCCCATGATGTCCGCCGCGGTGGCCCCGCCACGATTCACCAGCACCAGCGCCTGCCGGTCGTGCACGCCGGCCGCGCCCAACGCCCGCCCCTTCCAGCCGCATTGGTCGATCAGCCAGCCTGCCGCCAGCTTGTAGCGGCCATCCGGCTGGGCATACGACACGAGTCCGGGAAATTGCTTCACCAGGCTGTCGCGCACGCTGGCCGCCACGATGGGATTCTTGAAGAAACTGCCTGCATTGCCAGTCACGGCGGGGTCAGGCAGCTTGGCGCGGCGGATCTCGCACACCGCCTCGAAAATGTCGCGCGCCGTGGGCGTGCCTTGCGCCAGCCGCGCATGGCGCTGCAGGTCGGGATAGCCCAGCACGGGCCGCCAGGGCCGGGGCAACGCGAAACGCACGCTGACGATGATCCAGCGGCCCGGCGCGTCGTGCTTGAATGCGCTGTCGCGATAGGCAAAGCGGCAATCAGCCGCGCGCATTTCAACCAGCCGCCCCGCCGGCACATCCCACGCGGTCAGGCTATGGAAGCGCTCTTCGAACTCCACGCCGTAGGCACCGATATTCTGCACCGGCGCGGCCCCCACCGTACCCGGAATCAGCGCCAGGTTCTCCAGGCCGTCCCAGCCATGGTCCACGCAGGCGGCAACAAAGCCGTGCCAGTTCTCGCCGCCCGCCGCCTCGACCAGCCAGGCGTCAGAGCGCGCCTCCAGCAAACGCATGCCCTTGAACGCCACGCGAGCCACCAGGCCGGGGACCTGCCGGGGCAGCACCACATTGCTGCCGCCGCCCAGCACGAGCACGGAATCGGCCTGCCGCGCCAGGTCAGACAATGCCGGCAATTGCGCAGCATCGTCCACGGTGACAAACGCCTCGGCTTGGGACGCCAGGCCCAGCGTATTCAGCCGGGTCAGGTCTTGGGTAACGGGGGTCAACGCGACAGGCGCAAGGTTGATGGCGGCAGGATTTGACATGGGTGCTACTGGCTATGCTATAGTTTCTGTCTTCGCTCATATTACTTGATTGAGTGTTTGGGTTTGATGTTCAGCAGTGGCATCCAGGGGTAAAACCCGGAGGGGTAAAACCCGGTGGCCATTGCCGCTTTCTTCAAAAGCCGCTCTGCAAAGGGATTCCGGCGAAAAAAGCAAAAAACGTCAGGCTCATGACAAACTCAAAAAAATCATGTAGAATGCGCGCCTTCTGATCGATAACCAAGTTGATCAGAGTGAATAAAAAAACAGGTTCTGAGCAGTACTGGTCGGAACCCATGCGGGAGTAGCTCAGTTGGTAGAGCGCAACCTTGCCAAGGTTGAGGTCGCGAGTT
>NZ_DBHKZA010000063.1:0-38415 GCF_057314935.1 Achromobacter sp. | reverse complement strand
AATCGCGGGGCTTTTTTTGTACTGCGGGTACGCGGTCAGATGTGCGTGATGAATTTCGTGACCAGGTAGCCGTCGAACGTTTCCAGGCCGCCTTCGCTGCCGATGCCGCTGTCCTTGATGCCGCCGAAGGGCGTCTCGGCCAGCGCGCTGCCGAAGTGGTTGATGTTGACCATGCCGGCTTCCAGGCCGTTCGAGACCTTGGTCGCCGTCTTCAGCGAGTTCGTGAACACGTAGGACGACAGGCCAAAGGGCAGGCTGTTGGCGCGGCGCAGGACCTCGTCGGTGTCCTTGAAGCGCACGACCGGCGCGACCGGGCCGAAGGGCTCTTCGGTCATCAGCATGGAATCGTCGGGCAGATCCGTCACGACCGTGGGGGCGAAGAAGAAGCCCTTGCGATCCAGCGGGCCGCCGCCGACCACGACCTTGCCGCCGTGCTTCTTGGCGTCGTCGATGAAGGCGCTCATGGCGGGCACGCGGCGTTCATGCGCCAGCGGGCCCATGTCGGTGCCGGCTTCCAGGCCGTCGCCGACCTTGATGTTCTTCAGCACGTCGGAGAAGCGCGCCAGGAATTGCTCGTAGGCGCCTTCCTGCACGTAGAAGCGGGTGGGCGACACGCAGACCTGGCCAGCGTTGCGGACTTTGAACTTGGCCAGCATTTCAGCGGCGCGCTCGACGTCGGCGTCATCGAACACCAGCACGGGCGAATGGCCGCCCAATTCCATCGTGACGCGCTTCATGTGCGCGCCGGCCAGCGCGGCCAGCTGCTTGCCCACCGGTACGGAACCGGTGAACGACACCTTGCGCACGATCGGCGAACGGATCAGGTAGTCGGAAATCTTGGCGGGTTCGCCCCAGACGATGTTCAGGCAGCCCTTGGGCAGGCCGGCGTCGTGGAACATGCGGGCAATCGCCATGACGGCGCTGGGCGAATCTTCCGGCCCCTTCAGCACCACCGTGCAACCGGCGCCGAGCGCGGCGGCGATCTTGCGGATGGCCTGGTTGTACGGGAAGTTCCAGGGCGTGAACGCGGCGCAGACGCCAATGGGCTCGCGCACCACGAACTGGCGCACGTCCGGGTTGCGGGGCGGCACGACGCGGCCATAGATGCGGCGGCATTCCTCGGCGTGCCAGTCGGCATGTTCGGCGCAGGCGGTCACTTCGCCCACGGCTTCGGCCAGCGGCTTGCCCTGGTCCAGGGTCATGTTGCGGCCGATTTCCTTGGCGCGCTCGCGCGACAGCGTGGCGACCTTGCGCAGGATGGCGGAGCGGTCCATGGGGGAAGACTTCTTCCAGGACTCGAACGCGCGCTGGGCGGCGGCTAGCGCGCGGTCCAGATCCGCTTCGGTGGCGTGAGGCAGCTGGCCAAGCACTTCCAGCGTGGCCGGGTTGATGACGTCCTGGGTGCGCCTACCCTCGCCGGAGATGAATTCGCCGTCGATATACAGCGCCAACTGTTCATACATGCCTGTCGTTCCTTGCGAAATAGGAGTGGAGTGCGACCGCAGCCGCCCGCGCCAGTCTAAACCAGCTTGTGCGCGCCCGGGAGGGCCACTCGCGCGCGGAAACCTGGAGCCAATCGGGCCTCTCGGCGGCCGCGCCGCGCGCCTTGCCAGCCGGCGTCCGCATGGACACAATGGGGCATCTTTGGCAGCCATCACCGAACCCATCGTGCAATCCGTCGACGCGCGTCCCGCCGGCAAGTCCAGCCTCTACTCCCGCGTGTTGTTCCGCTTCATCGATTGGCTGCGCCACCGCATCGCCCAGGCGTCGCTGGTGGGTGACCGTCCCATTTTCCAGAACAGCCTGTTCCCCTGGATCGCTGCCCTGGAAGCCCAGACGCCCGCCATCCGCGCCGAACTGACGGCACTGCTGGCGCAACGCCAGCAGTTGCCGGCCTTCCATGAGATCTCCCCCGATGTGGGCATGATCACCTCCGACGATCAATGGAAGACGTTTCTCTTCATGGGCTACGGTCTGCGTTCCGAGCGCAATCTGGCCAGCTGCCCGGCCACGGCCCGGGCGCTGGAGGGGATCCCGGGCATCCGTAGCGCGTTCTTCTCGATCCTCGAGGCCGGCAAGCGCATTCCGCTGCACACCGGGCCTTACAACGGCGTGCTGCGCCTGCACCTGGGGCTGGTCGTGCCCGAACCGGCGGACCGCTGCTGGATCGAGGTCGGGGGCGAGCGCTACAGCTGGCGGGAAGGGCGGGCCGTGGTGTTCGACGACCTTTATCCCCACCAGGTGCACAACGACACGGACGGCCTGCGAGCCGTGTTGTTCGTGGACTTTGAACGTCCCTGCCGGGTTCCGGTAAAATGGCTGAATCGCCTGGTGCTCAGGGCGGCCCCGTTCACGGACGAAATCCGTCGCGGCAAGGCCAACCATGATGCCTGGGAGAAGGGCTTTTACCGTCACAAATAAGGGGCGGATAGCTCGAAAACCGTCCCCTCATAGAGGGGGCGTGGTGTTTTGTGCGTCATTCCAACAAAGTGCTTGCGCTCAAAATTTAACCACGCTAGAATGATCAGCTTTCCCAGATTGTCGATCCAGTTAACCGAAAGTTGTTTCGAAGACTAGTCGGCGTGTTGGGGGAATACCCGCAGGATTTCAACCCAGGGTCGTTGCGTTGCCAACCAGTTGTAGAGATAGGGCGAAAGCTCAAAAGCTACAACACATAAAGCAGGGCGGCAGACCTGACGGGACCAAAACTGGCAGGAATTGCAGTGTTCCCTTATTGGGAAAACCGTATTTCCAGTTAAGTTGGAACAGGAAAAATCATGATCCAAATGCAGACCACGCTGGACGTGGCCGATAACACTGGTGCGCGTCATGTCATGTGCATTAAGGTGCTCGGTGGCTCCAAGCGCCGTTATGCCGGTATCGGCGACATCATCAAGGTGAGCGTCAAAGATGCGGCTCCGCGCGGACGCGTCAAGAAAGGCGAAATTTACAATGCCGTGGTGGTTCGTACCGCCAAGGGCGTGCGCCGTAAAGACGGTTCGCTGATTCGTTTCGGTGGCAATGCCGCCGTGTTGCTCAACGCCAAGCTGGAGCCCATCGGCACCCGCATCTTCGGACCCGTTACGCGTGAACTGCGTACCGAGAAGTTCATGAAGATCGTGTCGTTGGCCCCGGAAGTGCTGTAAGGAGCCCTACGATGAACAACATTCGTAAAGGCGACGAAGTCATCGTCCTGACCGGCCGCGACAAGAAGCGTCGCGGTACCGTGCTGGCTCGTGTTGATGCCGACCACGTTCTGGTCGAAGGCGTCAACATCGTCAAGAAGCACGTGAAAGCCAACCCGATGGCTAACAACCCGGGCGGGATTGTCGAAAAGACCATGCCGATCCACATCTCGAATGTGGCGCTCTTCAACCCCGCAACCGGTCGTGGCGACCGCGTGGGCGTTCAAGAAGTCGAAGGTCGCAAGGTCCGCGTGTTCCGTTCCAATGGTGCCGTTGTCGGCGCCAAGGCGTAAGGGGCGATAGACATGTCTCGTTTGCAAGATTTCTACAAGAGCAAGGTCGCTGGCGACCTGCAGGCCAAGTTTGGCTACAAGAGCGTCATGGAAGTGCCGCGCATCACCAAGATCACCCTGAACATGGGTGTCTCGGAAGCCGTGTCCGATAAGAAGGTTATCGAACACGCGGTGTCGGACCTGACCAAGATTGCTGGCCAAAAGCCTGTCGTGACGAAGACCAAGAAGGCTATCGCCGGTTTCAAGATCCGCGAAAACTACCCGATTGGTTGCATGGTCACGCTGCGTGGTCAACGCATGTACGAATTCCTGGATCGCCTCGTTGCGGTCGCGCTGCCTCGCGTGCGCGACTTCCGTGGTATCTCGGGTCGTGCATTTGACGGCCGCGGCAACTACAACATCGGGGTGAAAGAGCAGATCATTTTCCCCGAAATCGAGTACGACAAGATCGACGCGCTGCGTGGGCTGAACATCAGCATCACCACCTCCGCGAAGACCGACGAAGAAGCCAAGGCGCTGTTGACGGCCTTCAGCTTCCCGTTCCGTAACTAAGGGGCTGATGACGTGGCAAAACTTTCCCTCATCAATCGCGACATCAAGCGCGCCAAGCTGGCTGACAAGTTCGCTGCCAAGCGCGCTGAGTTGAAGTCGATCATCGACGACCAGTCGAAGACCGACGAAGAACGTTACCAAGCTCGGCTCAAGCTGCAACAGCTGCCGCGCAATGCCAATCCGACGCGCCAACGTAACCGTTGCGTGGTCACCGGTCGTCCGCGCGGTGTGTTCCGCAAGTTCGGCCTGACGCGTCACAAACTGCGTGAAATGGCGATGAAGGGCGAAATCCCCGGCATCACCAAGGCCAGCTGGTAGGAGATACATTATGAGCATGAGCGATCCCATCGCCGATATGCTGACCCGCATTCGCAATGCGCAGCAAGTGGACAAAGTTACGGTGAGCATGCCCTCCTCGAAGCTGAAGGCGGCTATTGCCGCTGTGCTGAAAGACGAAGGCTACATCGACAGCTTTGAAATCAAGGGCACCCAGGCCAAGCCTGAGCTCGAGATCACCCTGAAGTACTACGCTGGCCGTCCGGTTATCGAGCGCATTGAACGCGTGTCGCGCCCCGGTCTGCGTATCTACAAGGGCCGTACCAGCATTCCTCAGGTCATGAACGGCCTGGGCGTGGCTATCGTTTCGACCTCGCGCGGCGTCATGACCGACCGTAAGGCTCGCGCCAACGGCGTCGGCGGCGAAGTGCTGTGCTACGTGGCCTAAGGAGAAATTCTAATGTCACGTATCGCTAAGTATCCGGTCGAACTGCCCAAGGGTGTCGAAGCTGACATCAAGCAGGATCAGATCACTGTCAAGGGCCCGCTGGGCACCCTGACCCAAGCCCTGACTGGCGACGTCACGGTTGCGTTGGACGAAGGCAAGCTCACGTTTGCCGCCGCCAACGAAACGCGTCACGCCAATGCCATGTCGGGTACCGTGCGCGCTCTGGTGGCCAATATGGTTACCGGCGTGAGCAAGGGCTTCGAGCGCAAGCTGACCCTGGTTGGCGTGGGTTACCGCGCCTCGATCCAAGGCGATGCCGTTAAGCTGCAGCTCGGTTTCTCGCACGACGTTTTGCATCAGTTGCCGGCCGGTATCAAGGCCGAATGCCCCACCCAGACGGAAATCGTCATCAAGGGCGCCAACAAGCAAGTCGTCGGTCAGATGGCCGCTGAAATCCGCGCGTACCGCGAACCCGAACCCTACAAGGGCAAGGGTGTGCGTTACTCGGACGAACGCGTCGTCATCAAAGAAACCAAGAAGAAATAACGGCGCACGCAAGGACGAATCATGGACAAAAAAGTTTCCCGTTTGCGTCGTGCGGTTCCGACCCGCCGGAAGATCAACGAGCTGCGCGTTCACCGCCTCTCGGTCTTCCGCTCGAACCAGCACATCTACGCCAACATCATTTCGCCGGAAGGCGATCGCGTTCTGGTCAGCGCCTCGACGGTGGAAGCCGAAGTGCGTGCGCAACTGGCCGGCCAAACCGGTCAGGGTGGCAACACTGCCGCTGCTACGCTGGTCGGCAAGCGCGTGGCCGAAAAGGCCAAGGCTGCCGGTATCGAACTGGTCGCTTTCGATCGCTCGGGCTTTCGTTACCATGGCCGCGTGAAAGCGCTGGCCGATGCCGCGCGTGAAGCCGGCCTGAAGTTCTAAGCGAGGATCTGTCAAATGGCTAAAGTACAAGGCAAGAACGCCGCGGAAAAAGAGAACGATGACGGCCTCCGCGAAAAGATGATCGCGGTCAACCGCGTGAGCAAAGTGGTCAAGGGTGGTCGCACCATGAGCTTTGCCGCGCTGACCGTGGTTGGCGATGGCGATGGTCGCGTCGGCATGGGTAAGGGCAAGGCGCGTGAAGTGCCGGTGTCCGTTCAGAAGGCAATGGAACAGGCCCGTCGCGGCATGTTCAAGGTTGCTCTGAAGAACGGCACGCTGCACCACACCGTGGTTGGCAAGCATGGCGCCGCTACCGTGCTGATCTCGCCGGCTGCTGAAGGTACTGGCGTTATCGCCGGCGGCCCGATGCGCGCTATTTTTGAAGTGATGGGTGTGCGTAACGTGGTTGCCAAGAGCCTGGGCTCGAGCAACCCCTACAACATGGTTCGCGCCACGTTGAACGGTCTGCGCGCTTCCCTGACCCCGGCCGATGTTGCTGCCAAGCGCGGCAAGTCGGTCGAAGAAATCCTGGGGTAAATCATGGCTCAGAAGCAGATCAAAGTGACCCTCGTGCGCTCGGTGATCGGTACCAAGCAATCGCACCGTGATACGGTTCGCGGTTTGGGCTTGGGTCGCATCAACAGCAGCCGCGTGCTGGTCGATACGCCCGAGGTGCGTGGGATGATCCGTAAGGTGGATTATCTCGTTTCCGTCTCGGAAGCCTAAGGAATCACCATGTCGGATATGCAACTTAATTCGCTGAAGCCCGCTGAGGGCAGCAAGCACGCCAAGCGCCGCGTCGGCCGTGGCATCGGTTCGGGTCTGGGTAAAACCGCCGGCCGTGGTCACAAGGGTCAGAAGTCGCGCTCGGGCGGTTTCCATAAGGTTGGCTTCGAAGGCGGTCAAATGCCGCTGCAGCGTCGTCTGCCCAAGCGTGGTTTCACCCCGCTCGGTCAACACCTGTATGCCGAAGTTCGTCTGTCGGACCTGCAAGCCCTGCCCATCGACGAAATCGATGTGCAAGTGCTGAAGGCGGCTGGCGTGATTGGCCAGGCGGTTCGTTACGCCAAGGTCATCAAGTCGGGTGAACTCTCGCGCAAGGTCGTGCTTAAGGGCATTACCGCGACGGCCGGTGCTCGCACCGCCATCGAAGCCGCGGGCGGCTCGCTTGCTTGATCACGAGGTGACGAGTGGCTAACGCGCAGGCATTGGGCAAAACCGGAGCACGGTACGGTGATTTGAAGCGCCGTCTTGTGTTCCTGGTGCTCGCCCTGGTGGTTTACCGTTTGGGTACACACATCCCCGTACCGGGTATTAATCCGGATGCGCTGGCGGACTTGTTCCGTCAGAACCAGGGCGGGATCCTGGGCCTGTTCAACATGTTCTCGGGTGGGGCGCTCTCGCGTTTCTCGATTTTTGCCCTGGGGATCATGCCGTACATTTCGGCATCCATCATCATGCAGTTGATGTCGGTGGTGGTGCCGTCGCTGGAAGCGCTCAAGAAAGAGGGCGAAGCCGGTCGTCGGAAGATTACCCAGTACACCCGCTACGGCACAGTCGTGCTGGCGCTGGTGCAAGCAGTGGGCATTTCGGTAGCGTTGGAGTCCCAACAGGGACTGGTGATCGATCCGGGTATGCTGTTTCGCTTCACGACCGTTGTGACTCTGGTCACCGGCACCATGTTCGTCATGTGGCTGGGTGAGCAGATTACGGAACGCGGTCTGGGCAACGGGATTTCCATCCTGATCTTCGCAGGTATCGTTGCGGGTCTGCCCGCGGCGCTGGCTGCACTGTTGGACCTGGTCCGCACCAACGCGATGTCCGTGCTTTCGGCACTGTTCATCGTGGCTCTGGTGGTGCTGGTTACCGCTTTTGTGGTGTTCGTGGAACGCGGACAGCGCAAGATCACGGTGAACTACGCCAAGCGTCAGGTCGGCAACAAGGTCTACGGTGGTCAAAGCTCGCATTTGCCGCTGAAGCTGAACATGGCAGGGGTGATTCCGCCGATCTTCGCATCGTCGATCATTCTGTTCCCGGCCACGATCACGAGCTGGTTCTCCAGCAGTGAGAACATGCGCTGGCTTAGCGACCTGGCTGCGGCCCTGTCGCCTCGTCAACCGCTCTACATCACGCTGTACTCCGTCGCGATTATTTTCTTCTGCTTTTTCTACACGGCTCTGGTGTTCAACAGCCGCGAAACGGCGGACAACCTGAAGAAGAGTGGTGCGTTTGTTCCGGGCATTCGTCCGGGAGAACAAACAGCGCGCTACATCGACAAGATCCTGATGCGTCTGACGCTCGCAGGTGCCTTGTACATCACTTTGGTGTGCCTGTTGCCTGAATTCTTGGTGATGCGCTGGAACGTTCCTTTCTACTTCGGTGGTACGTCTCTGTTGATTATTGTGGTGGTGACGATGGATTTCATGGCACAGGTTCAGGCCTACATGATGTCTCACCAGTACGACTCGTTGCTCAAGAAGGCCAACTTCAAGGGCGCGGGTTTGCCGATGCGGTAAGCAAAAGAATGTCCAAGGACGACGTCATTCAGATGCAAGGCGAGGTTCTTGAGAACCTCCCGAACGCGACATTTCGCGTCAAGCTCGAAAACGGCCACGTGGTGTTGGGCCATATTTCCGGCAAGATGCGTATGCATTACATCCGGATCCTGCCGGGTGACAAGGTCACAGTGGAGCTCACGCCCTATGATCTGACGCGAGCCAGGATAGTTTTCCGCTCCAAATGAGCGGAACCGGATTACGGAAAATTAGGAGTCAACCATGAAAGTAATGGCATCGGTTAAGCGGATCTGCCGCAACTGCAAAGTTATCAAACGTCACGGCGTGGTGCGTGTTATCTGCACCGACCCGCGTCACAAGCAGCGTCAAGGCTAACTCGGGTTAGCGACTACGCAACAGATTTATTCAAGGAATAGTCATGGCCCGTATTGCTGGCATTAACATCCCGCCGCAACAGCACGCCGAGATCGGACTGACCGCCATTTTTGGCATTGGTCGTACGCGCGCTCGCAAAATCTGCGAAGCGGCAAACGTACCCTTTGACAAAAAGGTCAAGGATCTGAACGACGCTGAATTGGAACGCGTCCGCGAACATGTTGGTTTGTTCACGGTTGAAGGCGACCTGCGTCGTGAAGTACAGCTCTCGATCAAGCGTTTGATCGACCTGGGAACCTACCGCGGTATGCGTCACAAGCGCGGTTTGCCCGTGCGCGGCCAGCGCACTCGCACCAACGCACGGACCCGTAAGGGCCCGCGTCGTGCAGCTGCGTCCCTGAAGAAATAATCGAGGAACAGGATTATGGCGAAAGCTTCCACCAGCGGCGCTTCGCGCGTGCGCAAAAAGGTTAAGAAGAACGTCTCGGACGGCATCGCGCACGTTCACGCTTCGTTCAACAACACCATCATCACCATCACCGACCGTCAGGGCAACGCACTGTCGTGGGCCACGTCGGGCGGTGCTGGTTTCAAGGGTTCGCGTAAGTCGACCCCGTTCGCCGCGCAGGTCGCTGCTGAAACGGCTGGCCGCGTCGCGCTGGAGTACGGCATCAAGACTCTGGAAGTGCGTATCAAGGGCCCCGGCCCCGGTCGCGAATCGTCTGTCCGTGCGCTGAACGCGCTGGGCATCAAGATTTCGTCCATCGCCGACATCACGCCCGTTCCGCACAACGGCTGCCGTCCGCCGAAGCGTCGTCGTATCTAAAGGGAATCCACATGGCACGTTATATTGGACCCAAATGCAAGCTCTCGCGCCGCGAGGGTACTGACCTGTTCCTGAAGAGCGCCCGTCGCTCGCTGGATTCCAAGTGCAAGCTGGATTCCAAGCCTGGCCAGCACGGCCGCACTTCGGGTGCCCGCACTTCCGACTACGGCCTGCAGCTGCGCGAAAAGCAAAAGCTCAAGCGCATGTACGGCGTGCTGGAAAAGCAATTCCGCAAGTACTTCGCTGAAGCAGAGCGTCGCCGTGGCAACACCGGCGAAACCCTGATCCAGCTGCTGGAATCGCGCCTGGACAACGTCGTCTACCGCATGGGCTTCGGCTCGACGCGCGCCGAAGCTCGCCAGCTGGTGAGCCACCGCGCCATCGAACTGAACGGCCACACGGCTGACATCGCTTCGATGCTGGTCAAGGCTGGCGACGTCGTTTCGATCCGCGAAAAGGCCAAGAAGCAAGGCCGTATCAAGGAATCGCTCGACCTGGCCACCAGCATCGGCATCCCCCAATGGGTGGAAGTCGATTCGACCAAGCTGACCGGTACGTTCAAGTCGGTCCCCGATCGCGCTGACGTCGCTCGCGACATCAACGAATCGATGGTCGTCGAACTGTACTCGCGTTAATCAGGTCTCTGCCGGCGCCTCCTTCGCAGGTGTGCCGGCAAGAAGCTGGTCTCGCGACCCGTTTGCACGTTCCGCAGCAGCCCGCTTTCCGCCTTTTGGTGGGGCGGGCTTTGCGGTAAGTATCGGCCGGCGTTTTCGCGCCGCCCGAGTTTCATGTTTCACCCTGTCCATCAGCCTTATCGGTGTAACGAGCCGAGGGTATTGAAAAGGAACACAGTAAATGTCCACTCAAGGTTTCCTGAAGCCGCGCTCCATTGAAGTCGAACCGGTCGGCACGCACCATGCCAAGATCGTGATGGAGCCGTTCGAGCGTGGCTACGGTCATACGCTGGGCAACGCCCTGCGCCGCATCCTGCTGTCTTCGATGACCGGCTACGCGCCGACCGAAGTCCAGATGACGGGCGTGGTGCACGAATACTCGACCATCCCGGGCGTTCGCGAAGATGTCGTCGACATCCTGCTGAACCTGAAGGGCGTGGTCTTCAAGCTGCACAATCGCGACGAAGTGACCCTGGTTCTGCGCAAGACCGGCGCGGGCACCGTGCTGGCCAGCGACATCGAGCTGCCGCATGACGTCGAGATCATCAACCCCGGCCATGCCATCTGCAACCTGACGGACGCAGGCAAGCTGGAAATGCAGATCAAGGTTGAAAAGGGCCGCGGCTACGTGCCGGGCAACGTGCGCGCGCTGTCGGAAGACCGCACCCACACCATCGGCCGCATCGTTCTGGACGCTTCGTTCAGCCCGGTCCGCCGCGTGAGCTACGCGGTTGAAAGCGCCCGTGTGGAACAGCGCACCGACCTGGACAAGCTGGTGCTGGACATCGAAACCAACGGCGTCATCTCGCCCGAGGAAGCGGTGCGCCAGTCGGCTCGCATCCTGATGGACCAGATCTCGGTCTTCGCCGCCCTGGAAGGCGCTGGCGATTCGTACGAAGCCCCGGTCCGCGGCACGCCGCAGATCGACCCGGTGCTGCTGCGCCCGGTCGACGACCTGGAACTGACCGTGCGTTCGGCCAACTGCCTGAAGGCCGAAAACATCTACTACATCGGCGACCTGATCCAGCGTACCGAAAACGAGCTGCTCAAGACCCCGAACCTGGGTCGCAAGTCGCTCAACGAGATCAAGGAAGTCCTGGCTGCACGTGGTCTGACTCTGGGCATGAAGCTCGAGAACTGGCCGCCCCTGGGCCTGGAGCGTCCGTAAGTCTTAAGAGGGTGGCGCCCCGGAATCGGGGTGTTTCCCGCAGCGCCCGGCTTTGCCGCCGGGCCGTTTGCGAAATCGTCGTAAAATGCACCGTTTTCTACCGGACCGCGGCCTGATTGCAGGTTGATAGAAGAGCCGGCAACCCGATGGCGAACGCCATCTTTAGATTCAAAGGAAACTTATCATGCGTCACGGTAATGGCTTGCGTAAGCTCAACCGCACCAGCAGTCACCGTCTTGCCATGTTCCGCAACATGGCCGTTTCGTTGATCACCCACGAAGCCATCAAGACCACGCTGCCGAAGGCGAAAGAATTGCGCCGCGTCATCGAACCCCTGATCACGCTGGGCAAAGAGCCCACGCTGGCGAACAAGCGTCTGGCATTTGCCCGTCTGCGCGATCGCGATGCGGTGGTGAAGCTGTTCGCCGAAATCGGCCCGCGCTACGCGGCCCGTAACGGTGGCTACACCCGCGTGCTGAAGATGGGCTTCCGTCAAGGCGACAACGCTCCCATGGCTTTCATGGAACTGGTTGACCGTCCGGAAGTTGATGAAGCCGCTGCGGACAGCGCCGAGTAATCCTCGGTAGCTAGATAAGCGACAAGGGCGGGTCTTCGGACCCGCCCTTGTTTTATTTGCGCGCCCGCCACGGCGTTTGGATCACGAGGCGTGCAATTCCCCCCGCAGCTGCGCCGCGGTGGCCGCCAGGGCCTCCTGAGGGGGTTGGGGCGGCATCTTGAAGGTGAGGTCCTGCTGCTCGATGTATTGCGTGGACGTCACGTCCTGCGTGTGATGCATCGGAATGACGTGGGCGTGGGCGTGCGCCACGTGAATCCCGGTGAAGGCGAAGGCCACGCGTTCGACCGCATACAAGCGCTTCATGTGGCGCCCGAGCTTCTGCCCCAGATTCAGGATGTGGCCGGCGAGATCGGCGGGCATGTCCTCGTAGTAGGGGTAGTGCTGCTTCGGGATGATGAGGACGTGGCCCGGGCGCACCGGCTGGATGTCCAGGAAGGCCAGCAGGCGCTCGTCTTCGTGGATGATGTGCGCAGGGATCTCGTGCCGCGCGATGCGGCAGAACAGGCAGTTGTCGGACATGCGTGCCTCGGTGTAGACGGATGGCTGGGTGGCACGGCCGGCGCCGAGGGATCCGGGCGGCCGCCGCAATACCGATAAAATACCCCGAGTTACATCCCACACGGGTATCCCGAGGAGGCTCCATGTTGCGCGATGACGACGTCGTGCTGGTCATCAGCAATGCGCCCGACCTGCTGCTCGCGAAGCGCATCGCGCACGTGCTGGTCGAAGACGGTCTGGCGGCCTGCGTGAACCTTGGCGCGCCTGGCCTGTCCATCTACCTGTGGAACGGAGAGGTCGAAGGGGCGGAAGAAGTCCCCATCCACATCAAGACCACCTACGCGCGCCACCAGGCAGTGGTTCAGGCCCTGGCGCAGATGCATCCCTATGATGTGCCCGAAATCATCGTGCTGCCGGTCATCGGCGGCGCGGCGCCTTATCTGGATTGGGTGCGCGAGCAGACGGCCGTCACGCAGAACAAGAGAGACTGATGTTGCAACTTGCCGGTATTGTCGGCGCGCCGCGGCGCCCGATTCACGCCACCCGCGCTGCCCGCGCGGCCCATGCCCTGTTCAGGCAATGCCTGATGTTCCTGGCGATGGCGCTGCTGCTGATGGGCTGGCAGGCGGCGGCGCATGCCGAGGCCGAGTTCCTGGAGCCCGAAAAGGCCTTCGTGTTCAGCGCGCAGATGGCGGCGCCCGATACGCTGGAGCTGCGCTACAAGGTCGCGCCCGGCTATTACATGTACCGCGAGCGTTTCGGCATCACGATCAGCCCCATGGGTGCCACGACGCTGGGCGACGCCGTCTACCCGAAGGGCGAGGTCAAATACGACCCGACCTTCGAGAAGGACATGGAGGTCTTCCACCAGGACGTGGTGATCCGCGTGCCGGTCGGCGCCGGGGACCAGCCTTTCACCCTGACCCTGACCGGGCAGGGCTGTGCGGATGCCGGCCTGTGCTATCCGCCGATGGACAGCAGTGTGAAACTGACGCCGGTGGCGGGCGGATACGCGCTGGCCGGCGGCGCATCCGCGTTGGCCCCGGCGTCGCAGGCCGCATCGTCGGGCGGCTTGAGCGCGCTGTTCAACGCCGGCGACACCGGCCTGGCTGACGCGCTGGGCGGCCTGGGCTGGGCCAAGACCGCGGGCGTGTTCCTGGTGCTGGGCCTGTTGCTGGCCTTCACGCCCTGCGTGCTGCCGATGATCCCCATCCTGTCTTCGATCGTGCTCGGCGGCGTGGCGCAGCCCCGGCCCACGCGCGGCCGCGGACTGGCGCTGGCGGCGACCTATGTGCTGGGCATGTCGGTGGTCTACACCGCGCTGGGTGTCGCCGCCGGCCTGAGCGGCGCGGGCTTGGCCGCCTGGCTGCAGACGCCGTGGATCCTGACGTTGTTCGCCATTCTGCTGGCCGTGCTGGCGCTGGCGATGTTCGATGCGTTCACCTTCCAGATGCCGTCGGGCATCCAGGCGAAGCTGGCGGAGCGTTCGTCGCGCATTCCCGGCGGGCGCTATACCGGTGCGCTCGTGATGGGCGCCTTGTCCGCGCTGATCGTCGGACCTTGCGTGGCCGCGCCGTTGGCGGGCGCGTTGCTGTATATCTCGCAAACGGGCGACGTGGTCCTGGGCGGGTCGGCGCTGTTCGCCATGGCCTGGGGCATGGGCGTGCCGCTGTTGATCGTGGGCGCGTCTTCCGGCGCGCTGCTGCCCAAGGCGGGCCCCTGGATGGATGGCGTGAAGCGCCTGTTCGGCATGTTGCTGCTGGCGACCGCCTGGTGGATGCTGATCCCCGTGGTGCCGACCTGGGTGCAGATGACGGGCTGGGCGTTCCTGGCGGTGGTGTCGGCCGTGATGTTGCGGGCGTTCGACGCCCTGCCGGCGGGCGCAGGCGCCGCGCGCATGTTCGGCAAGGGGCTGGGCTTGCTGCTGGCGCTGGCGGCGGCTGCCTGGCTGGTCGGCGCGGCCAGCGGCGGCCGCGATGTGCTGCAACCGTTGTCGCATCTGGCGTCTCGCGGCGGTGCGCCTTCGGGCCCCGCGGCTGCAAGCGGCGAAGTCCATTTCACCCGCGTGCGCAACAACGCCGAACTGGACGCGCTGCTGGCGCAGAGCCGCCAGCCGGTGATGCTGGATTTCTACGCTGACTGGTGCGTGTCGTGCCGCGAGATGGAACGCTTCACCTTTACCGATCCGGGCGTGGCGCAACGCATGTCGGGCATGCTGCTGGTGCAGGCGGACGTGACGGCGAACAACGCCGACGACCGCGCGCTGCTCAAGCGCTTCCGCCTGTTCGGCCCGCCGGGGATCATGTTTTTCGAGCCGGGCGGCAAGGAATTGCCGGAGGCCCGCGTGGTGGGTTTCCAGGACGCCAAGCGCTTCACGGAATCGCTGGACAAGGTGCTGGTGCGCTGACGCCTGGGCGTATACCATGGCTGCTGCGCCGCGTGGGCGGCGCACTCCACTCCCTTCAGGCCGGCGCCCGTGACGTCCCCAACAGTTGATGCAAGCCAGGACCGGCAAGGTCTTATCTATGTTCAATTGATGTTCGTCATGGCCACATGGGGCCTGAACATCGTCTCCATCAAGTACCTGACGCAACACATGGACATCCAGGCGCTGGCCGCCGTGCGGATCGTTGTTGCGTTCATCACCGTCACCCTCATCATCAAGGCCCGCCGCGGCCGCATCCCCAAGCTGGGCCGCGTCGAGCTGGGCTGGGTGGCGCTGGCGGGCTTCCTGGTGGTGTATGCGCACCAGGTGGCGCTGGTGTCGGGGCTGCGGTTTTCGTCTGCGGCCAACGGCACGCTGATCATGGCCACCAGCCCCTTGCTGTCGGCGCTGCTGGCCGCCATCTTCTATCGCGAAAAACTGACGCTGGTGCGCATCTCCGGCGCCATGCTGGGCCTGTTGGGCGTGGGCATGGTGGTCGCGGGCAGCGGCGCGCAGATCGGCTTGACGGGTTGGGGCGACGCCGTCGTGTTCGTGGCCGTCCTGGTGTTCGTGTTCGGCGGCCTGGTCATCCAGCGCATGTCGCGCACGATGGATCCATTGGGCATGCTTTGGTACATGTACCTGGCAGGCGGGCTGATGCTGGTGGTGCATGCAGCGATGACGCCGGCGTCATATCAGACCGACACCTGGCAGATGACGTGGTGGCCGTGGCTGGTGCTGATGTTCTCCGCAGTCGTGGCGTCAGGCGTCAGCAACATCATCTGGAACGCCGGCATCGCGCGTCTGGGCATCAGCCGCGCGGCGCTGTTCGTGAACTGGCTGCCGATATTCGGGCTGCTGTTCGCTTCCCTGTTCCTGGACGAACATGTCACCCTGACGCACGTCGTGGGACTGGCCTGCGTGCTGGGCGGAACGTGGTTGGGATTGCGCCGCGTGGCGCCTGCCGGGCCGCGCAACGGGCGGGCATAAGGCAAAGAAGAAGACGCCTTGCGGGCTGGCCGGATACGCCCGGCCCGCAAGGCGTTGCGCGATCAGCGCTGGGCTTTGAGCAGCTTGGCCGCTTCGATCGCGAAGTACGTCAGGATGCCGTCGGCGCCGGCGCGCTTGAACGCCAGCAGCGCTTCCATCATGACCTTGTCATGGTCCAGCCAGCCATTGGCGGCGGCGGCCTTGATCATCGCGTATTCACCGCTGACCTGGTAGGCGAAGGTGGGCACGCGGAACGTGTCCTTGACGCGGCGCAGCACGTCCAGGTACGGCATGCCCGGCTTGACCATGACCATGTCGGCGCCTTCCTGCAAGTCGGCGGCCACTTCGCGCAGCGCTTCGTCGAGGTTGCCCGGATCCATCTGGTAAGCCATTTTGTTCGACTTGCCCAGGTTGGTGGCCGAACCCACGGCGTCGCGGAACGGGCCGTAGAACGCGCTGGCGTATTTGGCGGAGTACGCCATGATCTGCGTGTGGATATGGCCGTTGGCCTCCAGCGCGCGGCGCACGGCGCCGATGCGGCCGTCCATCATGTCGCTGGGGGCGACCATGTCGACGCCGGCGGCGGCCTGGGTCAGCGCCTGCTTGACCAGGATCTCGACGGTCAGTTCGTTGATGACGTAGCCGTCTTCGTCGATGACGCCGTCCTGGCCGTGGCTGGTGTAGGGATCCAGCGCCACGTCGCACAGGATGCCGAGT
The DNA here is from genome assembly GCF_057314935.1 of Achromobacter sp. Taxonomy (NCBI): domain Bacteria; kingdom Pseudomonadati; phylum Pseudomonadota; class Betaproteobacteria; order Burkholderiales; family Alcaligenaceae; genus Achromobacter; species Achromobacter sp. Next base: position 21,962 of record NZ_DBHKZA010000063.1, on the reverse strand, counting down.
TCCGGAAAACGCTTTTTCAGTTCGCCGACCACGCGCGGAATCAGGCCGCGCGGGTTGGTCGCTTCGATGCCGTCGGGGGTCTTCAGCGACGCGTCGATGACGGGAAAGAGCGCCAACACCGGGATGCCCAGTTTCACGCACTCTTCGGCCACCGGCAGCAGCGTGTCCAGCGAATAGCGGACCACGCCGGGCAGCGACGGCACGGCTTGCTGCAAGCCCGTGCCTTCGGCCACGAAGACGGGATAGATCAGGTCATTGACCGTCAGCGCGTTTTCGCGCACCAGGCGGCGGGTGAAGTCGTCGCGACGCAGGCGGCGCGGGCGGGAAACCGGAAACTCGGGGGTGATGATCTGCGGGTTCATGGTACGACCTTGGGAGAAATCCAATTTTCGATGTGGGCGCCGGCTTCTTCCAGACCGATGCGCTCGGGCGCCGAGAAAGGAATGGTGTGCAGGGCGCCGATATCCGCCAGGTCCTTGCGGACCGAGAAGACGGTGCGCATGCGCTGGCCGTAAGGCAGCTTGTCTGCCTTGGTCAGCAGCGCCAGCACGGGGCGTCCGGTGGGGGCGATGAAGTTGGCCAGGCGGCGGTCCAGTTCGGTGACGCCGCGGCGGATGTCGATCAGCAGCACGATGCCGGCCAGCGACTCGCGGTCACGCAGGTAGCCGCCGAGGATGTCGGCCCATTTTTCTTTCTCGTTGCGGGCGACCGAGGCATAGCCGTAGCCGGGCAAGTCAACGAGAAAACCGATGTGGCCTTCCGGATCCAGCGGGTCGGGCAAGCCGAACATGTTGATCAAGCGCGTGCGGCCGGGCGTCTTGCTCGAGAAGGCAAGACGACGCTGGTTGCACAGCACGTTGATGGCCGTGGATTTGCCGGCGTTCGAGCGGCCGACAAAGCAGACCTCGGGAGCGCCGGCGGCCGGCAACTGGTCGAGGCGAGCTGCGGAGGTGAGGAAGGAGGCGCGATGTAGGAGGGACACGGATGGGCTTTGGATACGGTTGGTTTCGAGCCCTATTGTATAATCCGGCGTTTGCAACAGTGGTCCCCGTGCGCGGAGCCGTCTTTTTTGCTTACTCTTTGGGTTGCCGACGGCAGCCTGGAAGGCAGAATGGGCAAATCAGGTTCGAGACGGTTTTCCAAGGTGAGCGGGGCAGGCGTGGGCGCCTTTTTGCGCCTTGATCGATGTGATCGTCGAGGTCTTCATGAAGCGTGTGCTGTCCCGGATGTTGGTTGCGAGCGGGCTGTTGCTCGGCGCCTCCGCCTTATCGACCCCCAGTTTCGCCGCTGACGGCGCTGCGGGCCCGGCCAAGCCAGATGCCGCCAAGGGCGGTCAGCTGTTTGACCAAGGCGACGCCTCAAGAGGCATCATTGCCTGTGCGTCCTGTCATGGCGCGGCGGGCAACAGCACCATCCCGGTGAACCCCAACCTGGCCGCGCAACCCCACGAATACCTGGCCAAGCAATTGGCCGATTTCCAGGTCAAGCAGGGCGCCAAGCTGCCCGTGCGCAATGGCGCCGGCGGCAACCCAACCCCGATGACGGCCATGGCGCAGAACCTGACGCCGGCCGACATGCAGAACATTGCGCTGTACCTGGCGCAGCAACCGCTCAAAGAGCCCGCCACGGCAGGCCAGGAGAAGTTGGTTGATCTGGGTCAAAAGATCTGGCGCGGCGGTTTGCCGGAACGCAATGTCCCGGCGTGCGCGGCGTGCCACTCTGCCAATGGCGCGGGCTTGCCCGGGCAATACCCCCGCTTGTCGGGACAGTTCCCCATGTATATCGAAGAGCAGCTCAAGCTGTTCCGCAGCGGCGACCGCAAGAACGACATCATGTTCGCCATTGCGGACCGCATGTCGGACGCCGACATCAAGGCGGTGTCGGACTACGCGGCTGGCCTGCGGTAGGCTTGACGCCTGCACCACGCGCGGCTGGTCCGCGTTCATGCAACTTGGGCATGACGGAACCTGTTTCCGTCGTGCGCTGTCTATGAGGGGGGTAGCCGATAGCGCGGCCCCCCTTTTTTCATGAATTCAACACGAACCCATACCCGTCCCTCTCTGCGCAGCCTGCCTCGCGACTTCTTCGAACTGCTCGGTTCGATGCGTTTCGCCGTCAGCCTGCTGATGTTCATCTGCGTGGCGAGCCTGGTCGGGACCGTGTTGCAGCAGAATCGCTCGTCGAACAACTACATCGACCAGTTCGGGCCGTTCTGGTTCGAGGTGTTCGACAAGTTCTCGATCTGGCACGTCTACAACAGCTGGTGGTTCCTGGTGATCATGGGATTCCTGGTCGTATCGACCTCGGTCTGCCTGATCCGCAACGCGCCCAAGATGCTGCGCGACGCGCGTTCGTTCCGCGAACACGTACGGGCCAGCAGCCTGCGGGGCTTTCCCCACCGCGTGGAGACCGAAGCGCCCACCGATGTGCCGCAGACCGCGGCCGGCCTGAAGTCACTGCTGGAACGCATGGGCTACGCGGTGCGGCAACGCACGGACAACGATGGCGTGATGCTGGCGGCCAAGAAAGGCAGCGCCAACCGGTTGGGCTACGTGTTCGCGCATGCGGCGATGGTCATCATCTGCATCGGCGGCCTGCTGGACAGCGAGCTGCCCGTGCGGCTGCAAGTCCTGCTGGGCGGCAAGAAACCCATCGTCGAGAACATGCTGATCTCGGAAGTGCCGGAAAGCGGCCGCCTCTCGGTCGACAACCCGAGCTTTCGCGCCAGCGTGCTGGTGCCTGAAGGCGGCCAGGCCAGCACGGCGGTCGTGATGGTGGGCGACGGCGCCCTGGTGCAGCCGATGCCCTTCACGTTGAAGCTCAAGAAGTTCGTCGTCGATTACTACTCGACCGGCATGCCCAGCCGTTTTCTCAGCGAGGTCGAAGTCACCGACCCCGACACCGGCAAGACGTTTGATTCCACCATCGAAGTCAACGAACCGCTGCGCTTCAAGGGCATGACCGTCTACCAGTCCAGTTTCGACGACGGCGGCAGCACGGTGGTGCTGAAGGGTTACCCGCTGGTAGGTTCTGGCGATGCGACGTTCGCCGTTGACGGCACGGTGGGCAAGACCGCCGAAGTAACCGCTCACACAGCAAGCGGGCCTCGCAGCATGGGCGTCGAGATCACGGCGATGCGCCCCATCAACGTGGAAGACCTGACGCGCGGCGAGCCCAAGGGCCCGGACCGCAGCTTTGCCGAGCACGTGGCGTCGGTATCGGGCAGCGCGGCGGGCAAGAAGAACGAGAACCTGCGCAACGTGGGGCCCAGCGTCGAATACAAGCTGATCGACGATGCGGGCCAGGCCCACGAATTCCAGAACTACATGCTGCCCATGGAACTGGACGGCGCCAGCGTGTTCCTGGCTGGCGTGCGCAACAACGCGTCGGAGCCGTTCCGCTATCTGCGCATTCCCGCCGACGACGACAGTTCGATTGCCGAATTCATGCGCTTGCGCGCGACGCTGGCCGACCCGGCGGCGCGCCAGGAGGCGGCCCGCCGCTTCGCCGAGCGCAACAGCCCGTCGGGCGCCGACCGCCAGCCCTTGCAGACGGCCGCCGAGCGCGCGCTGGAGACCTTCGCGACAGGGGGCCTGCAAGCCGTGGCCGCTTTCCTGCAGGCCAATACGCCCGCCGCCGACCTGGAGCGCGCGGCCGACGTGGTGATCCGGCTGATCGGCGCCAGCATGAACGAATTGCGCGCCATCGAACGCGAGCGCGCAGGCCTGCCCGCCGTGGCGGTCGAAGGGCCCGAGGGCGAGCGCGCGGCGGTATGGTCGCGCCTGGCGGTGGCTGCGCTGTCGGACCTGACGGTGTATCCGGCGCCGGTCTTCCTGTCGCTGGCGGATTTCAATCACGTGCAGGCCAGCGTGTTCCAGGTTAGCCGCACGCCGGGCAAGAATACCGTCTACCTGGGCAGCCTGTTGCTGGTCCTGGGGGTGTTCTCGATGTTCTATATTCGAGATCGCCGCGTCTGGATCTGGGTCAAGCCGCATGAGGGCGGAAGCAGCGTCATGGCGGCCATGACGTCCCAGAAGCGTACACTCGACTTCAATCAAGAGTTCGAACGCTTCAAGCAGGCGCTGCTGCGCCAGAAGAGGTCTTAAGGTTTATTTATGTCGACTACGACCACTACGCATCCCTCGTCGCCGAAAGCGCTGAACGCGTCGCCGGACCCGCTCTGGCAGGACAGCCTGTCGGAAACCGGCGATAGCCGCGCCCGGCGCGGCAAGCCCGATTGGACCGACGTCGTCTTTTTCCTGCTGCTGTCGGTAGGCGCCGCCTTCGCGCTGACCCGCCACGGCAACGCGATGGACTATTACGAGAAGATCATCCTGTGCGGCACCGTGCCCGCGCTGGCGTGGCTGGGCTGGCTGTGGCGCCCGCTGCGCCACCTGATGATCGCCTGTGCGATCGCGGCCGGGCTGGCGCTGATGCTGTATGGCAATGACCTGGCTCGCGCCGAGCAGGTGTTCTTCCTGAAGTACCTGTTCTCGTCCCAGTCCGCCATTCTGTGGATGTGCGCGCTGTTCGCGTTGGCGATGGTCTGCTACTGGATCGGCGTGTTCAGCCCGACGGCGGCATGGCTGGGCACGGCGCTGACCTGGGGCGCGGTGTTCGCCGGCGTCACGGGGCTGCTGGTGCGCTGGCGCGAAGGCCATCTGATGGGGCCCGATCTGGGCCACATCCCGGTCAGCAACCTGTACGAAGTGTTCGTGCTGTTCTCGCTGATCACCGCGCTGTTCTACCTGTACTACGAACGCAAATACGCCACGCGCGCGCTTGGCGGCTTCGTGCTGCTGGTGGTGACGTCGGCCGTGGTCTTCCTGCTGTGGTATTCGTTCACGCGAGACGCGGGGCAGATCCAGCCGCTGGTGCCGGCGTTGAAGAGCTGGTGGATGAAGCTGCACGTGCCGGCCAACTTCATCGGCTACGGCACGTTCTCGCTGGCGGCGATGGTGGGCTTTGCGTATCTGATCAAGCAGCACGGGCAGACGACATCGTGGGCAAAGCTCACGCCGCTGTTCATTCTGGGCGTGCTGTTGTGCGCTGAACCGATGGTGTTCCGCACCGACGGCCTGTCGGCGACCTGGATGCTGTACTTCGGCATCGGCGCCGTGATCGTGGGCGCCATCCTGCTGGGCCGCCGCCGCATCGCCGCCGCGTTGCCGTCGCTGGAAGTGCTGGACGACATCATGTATCGCGCCATCGCGATCGGCTTCGCGTTCTTCACGGTGGCGACGATCCTGGGCGCGTTGTGGGCCGCCGACGCCTGGGGCGCGTACTGGCAGTGGGACCCCAAGGAGACCTGGGCGCTGATCGTCTGGCTGAACTACGCGGCCTGGCTGCACATGCGCCTGATCAAGGGCCTGCGCGGCACCATGGCGGCCTACTGGGCGCTGATGGGCCTGCTGATCACGGGCTTCGCCTTCCTGGGCGTGAACATGTTCCTGTCGGGCCTGCATTCCTACGGGGAACTGTGACGGCGCGGCAGTGCCGAGAAAAAAGGCCCCTTGCGAGGGGCCTTTTTTTGCGCCTACGGCAGCGTGGATTCGCCGCGCAGCAGGTCGTCCAGCGTTTCCCGCTGGCGCACGACGTAGTAGTTGTCGCCGTCGACCATGACTTCGGCCGCGCGGGCGCGCGTGTTGTAGTTGCTGGCCATCGCCATGCTGTAGGCGCCGGCGGATTCGACGGCCAGCACGTCGCCTTGCTGGATCGCCAGGGGGCGTTGCCGAGCCAGCCAGTCGGCGCTTTCGCATACCGGGCCGACGATGTCGTAGGGGGTCTGGTCGCCCGCGCGCGGGCGCAGGGCCCGCACGCCGTGGAACGCGTCGTACAGCGCCGGGCGCAGCAGGTCGTTCATGGCGGCGTCGACGATGGCGAAGTTGCGCGCTTCGGCATGCTTCAGGTACTGGACCGTGGTGAGCAGCACCCCGGCGTTGCCGACCAGCGAGCGGCCGGGTTCCAGCACCAGATGCAGATGGCCGTGGCCGCGCGCGTTCAGGCGTTCGAAGACGCGGTCCAGCAAGGCTTTGGGCGACGGGGGCGTTTCGTCCGTGTAGCGGATGCCCAGGCCGCCGCCCAGGTCCAGATGCGCGATCCGGATGCCTTCCTGGTCGAGCGTGTCGATCAGGTCCAGCAGCTTTTCCAGCGCATCGAAATAGGGACTGATGTCGGTCAGCTGCGAGCCGATATGGCAGTCCACGCCGACGATGTCCAGCGCCGGCAAGGATTGCGCGGTGCGATAGGCTTCCAGCGCGGCATCGATGGCGATGCCGAACTTGTTTTCCTTCAGGCCGGTGGAGATATACGGGTGCGTCTGCGCGTCGACGTCGGGGTTGACGCGTAGCGACACGGGGGCGCGCAGCCCCATGTTTTCAGCCACTTCCGACAACCGGTGCAGTTCGGCCACGGATTCGACGTTGAAGCACTTCACCTGGGCGGTGAGCGCGTCGCGCATTTCCCAAGCCTGCTTGCCCACGCCCGAAAACACGATTTTCGAGGGGTCGGCGCCCGCCGCCAGCGCGCGTTTGAGTTCGCCGCCGGACACGATGTCGAAGCCCGCGCCCAGGCGCACGAATTCCTTCAGTACCGCCAGGTTGGCGTTGGCCTTCATGCCGTAGCAGACCAGCACCGGGCGTTGCCCGACGGCGCTGCGGTAGGTTTCCCAGGCGGCTTTCAGCGCGGCGCGCGAATAGACGTACAGCGGTGTGCCTAGCCCATGCGCCAGATGGTCCAGGGGCACATCCTCGGCGTACAGTACGTTATTGCGGTACTGGAAGTAGGGATGGCCGGCCAGGTCTGGCTGCACGGGATAGGCGGGCGTCATGGGATGGTCGGCGCCGGTGGAATCTGCTGCGTGGGCTGCGACGGGGTGCGCGCCGGCGGCTTGCCGTCAGGCGTCGGCATATACAAAGGCCCCTTGTACCCGCAGGCCGCAACCATGCCGGAGGCCAAGAGCGTGGCTACAATGCGAAGAGCCATGCGGCTGAATGCCAATTGGAACACTGGGAACTCCGTAATTCTTGCAGGCTCGATTATGACCGAAACCGAATTTCTTGCGTTGATCGACCAGGTGCTGGACAGCATCGAAAGCCAGGCCGATGACTGGGCGGCTTCGCTCGACGTCGACGTCGAAACCAGCCGCAGCGGTAATGTGCTGACGATGGTGTTCGAAGACAATACCCACGTCGTGGTGAACAGCCAGGCCGCCATGCAGGAGCTGTGGGTGGCCGCGCGCAGCGGCGGCTTCCACTACCGTTACGACGGCCAACACTGGAACGATACCCGAGGCGGCCCGCAATTGCCCGACGCTTTGTCCCAGATCTGCTCCGCCGCGGCGGGCGTCCCCGTGACGCTGAAGTTGTAAACCCGACCGCCCCAAAAAAATACCGGCCTATCAAGGCCGGTTTTTTTCATCGCCGGGCCGTCCCCACGATGCATCGCCCCCCTTTTGGGGGGGCCGCCAACCCGCGTAACGGGTGCGGCGTGGGGCGTTATCTTTAGAACGGGATCTTCTGCGACCAGGGGGCGGCGTTCTGCGAACCCACGCCTGGTGCAACCTTGATCTTCGTGTCTTCGTTGCTGCTGCCCAGGCCGTGCAGGAATTCGCCCAGCGTGTCGGCTTCCGCGAGCCCCAGGCGGGCGACCGCTTGTCCGGGCGGGAACTCCGAGAAGTAGAACTCGCCGTTCTCGACGATGATGCCGTCGGGGCGGGCACGCGGCTTTTCTTCCGGCACGCCCTTGAGCACGTCCTGCATGTAGTCGACCCAGATCGGCATGGCGACGCCGCCGCCGGTTTCGCGCGAGCCCAGCGACTTGGGCTGGTCGAAGCCCAGCCACGAGGTCGCGACCAGGTTCGGCGTGTAGCCCGAGAACCAGGCGTCAACGGATTCGTTCGTGGTGCCCGTCTTGCCGGCGATGTCGTTGCGCTTGAGCAGCGCCCGGGCGCGCGCCGCGGTGCCGTAGGTGGCCACGCCGCGCAGGATGTCGTCCATGATCCAGGCGGTGCGCGGGTCGATGGCGCGCGCGGCCGCGTCGCCGGCCACGACCGGCTTGGATTGCATGATGACCTTGCCATTGCTGTCGGTGACGCGGTCGATCAGGTAGGGCGTGACGCGGTAGCCGCCGTTGGCGAACACCGAGAACGCGCCGGCCAGCTGCAGGGGCGTGACCGAGCCCGCGCCCAGCGCCAGCGGCAGCACGGCCGGCTGGCGGGCCTTGTCAAAGCCGAAGCGGGTCAGGTAGTCCTGCGCGTACTGCGGGCCGATGGCCTGCAGGATGCGGATCGACACCATGTTCTTCGACTTGTACAGGCCCTGGCGCAAGGTCAGCATGGGCTCGTACTGGTTGCCGTAGTTCTTGGGGTTCCAGGCCTTGGAGCCGGTTTGCGCCGCGGTCAGTTCGAACGGCTGGTCGGAAATCTGCGTGGCGGGCGTCAGGCCGCGTTCCAGCGAGGCCGCGTAGATGAAGGGCTTGATGTTCGAGCCCGGCTGGCGCCAGGCCTGCGTCACGCGGTTGAAATTGCCGCGGTAGAAGTCGAAGCCGCCCACCATGGCGCGGATGGCGCCGTCCTGCGGCGCCAGCGCCACGAAGGCCGCCTGCACCGAAGGCAGGTTGATGATTTCCCAGTTGTCGCCGAACTTGCGGATGTAGACGACGGAGCCGCGCTTGATGCGCTGTTCGGGCTTGGCCTTGTCGTTCAACGCACGCGCCACCACGCCCAGCACCTTCTTGTCGGTGACGGTGATGATTTCGCGCGAGCTGCGCGCCAGCTTCACTTCGGTGGGGCTGGCCGACAGCACCAGCGCGGTCAGCAGGTCGCCGCTGTCGCTGAACTTGTCGAACACGCCGTCCAGGAACTCATCCAGGGCGGCCGGGTTGTTCTCGGTGCCCGGGGGCAGGTCCAGCTGCTCTTCGGGGCCGGGGTAGGGCGCGCGGCGCGTGTATTCCAGCACGCCCTCGCGCACGGCGCGGTAGGCCGCTTCCTGGTCCTTGGACTGCACGGTGGTGTAGATGTTGATGCCGCGCGAATAGACGTTGTCCTGGTACACGTTGTACAGGAGCTGGCGGGCCAGTTCGGCCACGTATTCGCCGTGGATGGAATAGCCGCCGGCCGGCGTGCCTTCCGCCGACTTCATGACGATCTGCTGCGCCATCGCCTGCTTGTATTCGGGCTCGGTCAGGTAGCCCAGCGATTGCATGCGGCCCAGCACGTAGCGCTGGCGCAGTTCGGCGCGGGGGCGGTTCGAAATCGGGTTGAAGCGCGACGGGGCCTTGGGGATGCCGGCCAGCATGGCGGCTTCGGCCGGCGTCACTTCCGACAGCGGCTTGCCCAGGTAGGTGCGCGAGGCGGCGGCGAAGCCGTAGGCGCGGTGGCCCAGGTAGATCTGGTTCATGTAGAGCTCAAGGATCTGGTCCTTGGTGAGCTCGGATTCGATCTTGAAGGTCAGCAGCAGTTCGTAGAACTTGCGCGAATAGGTCTTTTCCGACGACAGGTAGAAGTTGCGCGCCACCTGCATCGTGATCGTGCTGGCGCCTTGCGTCTTCGACATGTTGATCAGGTTGGTCAGGCCCGCCCGCGCCACGCCCATCCAGTCGATCCCGCCGTGCTGGTAGAAACGGTCGTCTTCGGCCGCCAGCACCGCGGACTTCATGACGTCCGGGATTTCATTGAAACGCAGCACGTTGCGGCGTTCTTCGCCGAATTCGCCAATCAGGACGCGGTCCGCCGTGTAGACGCGCAGCGGCACCCGCGGGCGATAGTCCGTCATGGCGTTCAGGTCCGGCAGGTTCGGCCAGGCCAGCGCCAACGCCATCCCCGCCAGCAGTACGCCGCACAGGAACAGGCCGGCACAGAAGATGCCGGCTTTCACGAAGAATCGCAGTATCGGGGAGCCGCTCTTGGCGGGCTTGTCTTTCTTGGAGGAATTCTGGGGCTTGCTCATCGCGGCGATTTTACGGGTATCTCCGGTCCCGGCTTAGCGCAGGGGATCGGTTTCTGTAACAAGATAGTTCAATGTGGTGCGCGGGCAACTGGCGGCAGATGTGATAATGCCGTCATGAACTTTTCCGCCAACTCATGTCCGGAGGCTGATCCGGACCCAGCGCCCTCCGACGAGGGGACTGAAAACCTGCCTTGCGCCTTGGAGTGCACAGGCAAGACCGTGTCGTTGCCGCACGACCTGCCCGTCTTCCTGGTCGGGATGATGGGAGCGGGCAAGACGACCATCGGCCGGAGCCTGGCGCGTGCGTTGGGACGCGAGTTTATGGATCTGGATCATGAGCTCGAGGCGCGTTGCGGCGTGCGGGTGCCGGTAATCTTCGAAATCGAGGGCGAAACCGGTTTTCGTCGCCGAGAGTCCGCCGCCTTGGAAGAGTGTACCCAACGGCGCAACATTATTCTTGCCACCGGCGGGGGCGCGATCCTTGCGGCCGAAAACCGCCAGCGGCTGCATGAACGCGGGATCGTCGTCTATTTGAGGGCCAGCGTGGACGAATTGTTCCGCAGGACCTGCCGCGACCGCAACCGCCCCTTGCTGGCCACCGCCGACCCCCGCGGCACCCTGCGGGACCTGATGACCCTGCGCGAACCCCTCTACAAGGAAGTCGCCGATCTGGTGGTGGAAACGGGCTCCACGCCCATCCACACCCTGGTCAAGGCGCTGCTGCCGCAATTACAAGCCTTTGAGAAGCGTATATGAACGTTGTTGACGTCGACACCCCGGGCGGAAGCTATCCGATCCATATCGGTCCCGGCCGCATCGATGCCCTGGACCAATGCATCCCCGCCGACGCCACCGCGATCGCGGTCGTCACCAACCCCACGGTGGCGGCGCTGTACGGCGAGCGCGCCGAGGCGGCGCTGGCCCGCAGCGGCAAGCGCGTGCTGCGCATCGAACTGCCCGACGGCGAGGCCTACAAGGACTGGCAATCGCTGAACTTGATCTTCGACGCCTTGCTGACCCATCGCCTGGACCGCCGCTGCGTGCTGGTGGCGCTGGGCGGCGGCGTGATCGGCGACATGACGGGGTTCGCGGCCGCGGTGTACATGCGCGGCGTGCGCTTCCTGCAGGTGCCTACGACACTACTGGCCCAGGTGGACTCGTCGGTGGGCGGCAAGACGGCCGTCAACCATCCGCTGGGCAAGAACATGATCGGCGCGTTCTACCAGCCGGTGGCGGTGGAAATCGACACGGACGTGCTCAATACCTTGCCGGCGCGCGAAGTGTCCGCCGGCCTGGCCGAAGTGATCAAATACGGCCTGATCCTGGATCCGGCCTTCTGGGCCTGGTGCGAGGATAACGTCCAGGCGTTGCGCGACCTGGAACCGGAGGCCATCGCCTACGCCATCCGCCGTTCGTGCGAACTGAAGGCGCAGGTAGTGGGCAAGGACGAACGCGAGTCCGGCCTGCGCGCCATCCTGAACCTGGGCCACACCTTTGGCCACGCGATCGAATCCGGCCTGGGCTATGGCGCCTGGCTGCATGGCGAGGCCGTGGGCTGCGGCATGGTGCAGGCGGCCGAATTGTCGGCGGACGTGGCCGGTTTCGACCGCGCCGACGTCGAGCGCGTGCGTGCGCTGGTGGCGGCTATCGGCTGCCCGGTGGTGGCGCCCGACCTGGGGGCGGACCGCTGGCTGGACCTGATGCAGGTGGACAAGAAAACCGAGGGCGGTTCGATCCGCTACGTGCTCATGCCGCGCATCGGCGAAGCCTTCATGCAGGCCGCCCCGGACGACGCGGTGCGCGCCGTCCTGGCCCGCACCACCCAATAACCGAGACCGGAGACGGTGTTGCAGATGAAAGAACTGGCTTCCTACGCATCCGACCCGTCTCAATCGCGCGGCCGGACCTATGCCGAGCCGCCGCCGGAAAATCGGACCGAGTTTCAGCGGGACCGTGACCGCATCGTGCATTCGGGCGCCTTCCGGCGCCTGGAGTACAAGACGCAGGTCTTCGTGAACCACGAAGGCGACCTGTTCCGCACCCGCCTGACCCACAGCCTGGAAGTGGCGCAGATCGGGCGCACGCTGGCCCGCAGCCTGGGGCTGTCCGAAGACCTGACCGAAGCCATTTCGCTGGCGCACGACCTGGGCCACACGCCGTTCGGCCACGCGGGCCAGGACGAGCTGAACGCCTGCATGCGCGAACTGGCGCCGGAGGCCGGCGGCTTCGAGCACAACTTGCAGAGCTTGCGCGTGGTCGACGAGCTTGAGGAACGCTATGCGGACTTCAACGGCTTGAACCTGTGCTTCGAAACGCGGGAAGGCATTCTGAAGCATTGCTCGGCCGCGCACGCGAGGCAGCTGGGCGACGTGGGCGAACGCTTCCTGAACCGCACGCAGCCGTCTTTGGAAGCGCAGCTGGCCAACCTGGCCGACGAGGTGGCCTACAACAACCACGATATCGACGACGGCTTGCGCTCGGGCCTGATCACCGTGGAACAGCTGCAAGAAGTCTCGATCTTCGAGCGCCACCACGCCTACGTGCTGGAGCGCTATCCGGGGCTGGCCTCGCGCCGCGCCGTGGCGGAAACCATCCGCCGCATGATCAACACGCTGATCGTGGACCTGACGCAGACCTCGCTTGCGCGTATCCGCGATGCGGCGCCGGCCAGCGCCGACGATGTGCGCCGCGCGCCGCCGCTGGCGGGCTTTTCGGACGATATCCGCCGCGAGGCCGATGCGCTGAAGAAATTCCTGTTCGACAACCTGTATCGGCACTACCAGGTGCTGCGCATGACCACGAAAGCGCGCCGCATCGTGCGCGAATTGTTCGCGGCCTTTCTGGAAGACCCGCGCCTGTTGCCGCCGGACTATCGCCGCCCGGCGTTCAATGAGCAGGCCCGCGCGATCGCCGACTACATCGCTGGCATGACCGACCGCTACGCCATCCGCGAACACAAGCGTCTGTTCGAGATGGCGTAAGGCGGCCGCGTCAGCGCGTCAGGTAGCGCTGGGTCAGCAGCACCCAATACGCCGCGCCCACGGGCAGGCTGTGGTCGTTGAAGTCATAGCCCGGGTTGTGGACCATGCAGGCGCCGTGTCCACTGTTGAAGCCGTCCGCCGACCCGTCGCCGTTACCCACAAGCAGGTAGGACCCGGGCACGTCTTCCAGCATGAAGGCGAAGTCTTCGCTGCCGGTCAGCGGCCGGGTCTGCGGATCCACCTTGTCGGCCCCCACAAGCTCCACGGCCACTTGCCGCGCGAAATCCGTTTCCGCCGGCGTGTTCACCAGGACGGGATAGCCGCGGCCGTAGTCGATCGTGGCCTTCACTTGATAGCTGGCCGCCTGATGGTGGACAAGCTCGGTGATGCGCGCCTGAAGCGTGTCGCGCACGCCGCGGTCCAGCGCGCGGACGCTGAGCTTGAGCGTCGCGGTCTGGGGAATGACGTTGTTGGCGCGGCCGGCATTGAACGCGCCGACGGTGATCACCGCCATGTGCAGCGGATCGATATTGCGGGCGACGATGCTCTGCAGCCCCATCACGATGGCGGCGCCCGCCACGACGGGGTCGGCGGCGCGTTGCGGCACGGCGCCGTGCCCGCCCACGCCTTCCAGCACGATGGTCACGTTGTCGGAAGAGGCCATCGTCGGGCCGTCGCGCAGCAGCAGGTGGCCTTGCGGGTGGCCCGGCATATTGTGCATGGCGAAGATGGCGTCGCAGGGATACTTCGTGAACAGCCCGTCGTCCATCATGCGCTTGGCGCCGCCCAGGCCTTCTTCGGCGGGCTGGAAGATCAGGTTGAGCGTGCCGTCGAACTCGCCGTGCCGGGCCAGGTGGTGCGCCGCCGCCAGCAGCATGGCCGTGTGACCGTCATGGCCGCACGCATGCATGACGCCTTCGTTGCGGCTGGCGTGGTCCAGGCCCGTGGCCTCCTGAATGGGCAAGGCGTCCATATCGGCGCGCAATCCCAGGCGCTTGTTGCCGTCGCCGCGGCGCAGCTGCCCGACCACGCCGGTGCCGCCCAGCCCGCGCGCCACCTCATAGCCCCATTGCGTCAGGCATTGCGCCACCAGGTCGCTGGTGCGGAATTCCTGGAAGCCAAGTTCGGGATGGCGGTGGATGTCCCGCCGGATCGAAACGAATTCGTCGGCCTGGGCGGTCAGGGTCTGCAGGATCGGATGCATGTCGGCGTGTTCCTTGTGTGGGGTGGCGGTGGTCATGGCTTTGCCGCGCCGTCTACGCGGTTGGCGATCTCTCGGAAGCGGCCGGTTTCGGCGCGGTACATCGCTTCTGCCGCATCCGCGCCCATCGGATCAGAGACCAGGATGTTCTGAAATTCCAGCCCGCGCTTGACGGCCGGGTCCTGCATGGCGTCGTTGAGCGCGGCATGCAGCCGCAGGACCACGTCTTCCGGGGTGTCGCGTTTGACGAAATAGCCGGTCCAGGTGGTGAAGTTGAAACCCTTCAACCGTTGGCCCTCGTTGACCGAGGGGACGGCTGTCAGGGACGGGAGTTGGCTGCGCTGCGCATCGAGCGTGGCGACCAGCTTGATGCGGCCCTGTTCGGCCAAGGCCATCTGCTGCTGCGACAGCGGCAGGATGGCCAGATCGACCTGGCCGCCGCCGATGTCCTGCATGAGCGGTGCGCCGCCCTTATAGGGCACGTGGACCATGTTGGCGCCGATGGTATGGGCCAGGTGTTCGCCCAGCACATGGTAGAGGGAGCCCACGCCCACGCTGCCGAAGGTGAGCGGCTGCGACGCCGAGCGCGAACGCGCCAGCGCGACCAGTTCATCGGCGCTGTCGGCAGGCAGGTCGCTGCGCGCCACGATCACCAGCGGCGCGGTGCCGATCATCTGCACCAGCCGGAAGTCCTCGCTCTTGAGTTTGACCGCGGGGTTGGCGATGGGCGACAGGATCAGTTCATTGGGCGAGCCCTGGAACAGGTAGTAGCCATCAGACTTGGCCCCCAGCACTTTTTGCGCGCCCAACGCGCCGCTGACGCCGCCCAGGTTTTCGACCAGCACGGGCTGGCCCAGCGTCTTGGACACGGGAGGGGCCACCAGACGGGCAATGGCGTCGGAAGTGCCGCCGGCCGGGTAGGGCACCATCATCATGACGGGCCGGCTGGGATAGTCGGCGGCCTGGGCGCCCGGCGCCCACAGCAACGCCGCGCCCGTCGCCAGCGCACAGGCCGCAAGGTGCAGGCGTTTGGAAAGCATGCTCACGAGATTCCCCTTGTGATGTGGTTGTGATCCGCATGCTAGGGACAGCCCTCGCTAGTTGTCTAACGAATTGTTATTCTGGAAGCTAGAAAAAAAACTCATAGTGGGACATGAATCTGAAGCAGCTTGAACATCTGTTGGCCGTCGCCGAAGCGGGCTCGTTCAGCCGCGCGGCCGAACGCCTGCATCTGACGCAGTCGGCGTTGAGCCGCAGCGTCCGGCTGCTGGAGGAAGACCTGGGCGCGCTGCTGCTGGACCGCATGGGAAAGCGCACCGAATTGACGCCGTTGGGCCTGACCGTGGCCGACCGCGCCCGGCGCATCCTGTTCGAATCGGCCGAGTTGCGCCGCAGCGCCGAATTGCTGAGCCACGGGGACCAGGGGGCAATCAACATCGGCCTGGGCTCGGGGCCCGGCGCGATGCTGATGACGCCCTTGCTGACGCACGTTGCCCAGCGCTATCCGCAGTTGCATCTGGAGCTGATGCGCGGGCCGCTGGAGGCGCATCTGGCGCTGTTGCGCGAGCGGCGCCTGGATGCGCTGGTGGTCGATACCCGCGGCATCGCGCCATCGGCCGATCTGCGCATCGAACCCGTGTCGCAGATGCGCGCGGGCTTCATTTGCCGCCTTGGCCATCCCCTGGCCCGCCAAGCGCGCCCGCCGCGATTCGCGGACATCGCGGCTTATCCCCTGGCGTCCACCTTTCTGGCGGCCGACACCGAACGCATCCTGATCGAGCATTTCGGCCTTGAACCGAATCCCCGCACGTCGGTGCGCCTGCGTTGCGACGAGATCGGCAGCCTGCTTGACGCGGTGCGCGTGTCCGACGCGGTGTTCCTGGGCATTGTGGGCGCAGCCCGTGCCGGCATCGCCGCCGGCGAGCTGATGGAGTTGCCTAGCGATCCGCCACTGCGCAGCCACGCGCTATTCGCACTGGTGACTTTGACAGGACGGACCGAAGCGCCCGCGATGGCGCTGCTGCGCGAATTCATGGCGCAGCGGCTGCACGATTGAACGGACCGGCGGCGCTCTTCAGCGATGCTTGCGGTAGGGCTCGTCTTCGGGAACGAAGGTGGCCTCGGCGCGCGCGTCACGCATCCATTCCTGCATGGCGGGCAGCGCCAGCACCGCGTCCATGTAGTCGCGCACCGGGCCGGAGGCGGCAATGCCATAGGTGGTGAAGCGCGACACCACGGGCGCGAAGAAGGCGTCCGCAATCGAAAAGGCCCCGAACAGGAACGGGCCGCCCTGGCCGAATTCGGCGCGCGTGTCGCGCCAGATGGCGTGCAGGCGCGAGATGTCCTGCCGGGCCGCTTCGGGCAGGTCGATGCCGGGCAGATGCGCTTCGATGTTCATCGGCATGGCCTGGCGCATCGCGGAAAAGCCGCTGTGCATCTGCGCGGCCAGCGAACGGGCGCGGGCGCGCGCCTTCGCGTCTTGCGGCCAGAGGTTCGCTTCAGGGCGTTGTTCGGCCACGTACTCGCAGATGGCCAGGGAATCCCAGACGGCGAAGTCCCCGTCAAGCAGCACGGGCACCAGCCCTGCGGGCGACACCGCGCCCACCTGGCGCGTGAACGCTTCCGTGAAAAACCCGAGCTTTTGCTCGGTAAAGGCCACGCCCGTGGCGCGCAGGGCGATCCAGGGGCGCAAGGACCACGAGGAGTAGTTCTTGTTGGCGATGATCAGGGTGTACATGCCGCTTTTCCTTCCGCAGGGGTTGCCAGGTTGTCCGCTACAACGTGCTGGTTCATCGTCCGGCATTGCGGCGCAGCAGCTTGCCCAGGTACTGCCCGGTATGGCTGGCCTGGGTGGCCGCGACATCTTCCGGCGTGCCTTGCGCCACCACGTAGCCGCCGCCATCGCCGCCTTCCGGACCCATGTCGATCAGCCAATCGGCCGTCTTGATGACGTCCAGGTTGTGTTCGATGATGAGGACGGTGTTGCCGCTGTCGACCAGCTGGTTCAGCACCTGCAACAGTAGCTCGATATCGCGGAAATGCAAGCCGGTCGTGGGCTCGTCCAGGATGTACAGCGTGCGGCCGGTGCTGCGGCGCGACAGTTCTTGAGACAGCTTCACGCGTTGCGCTTCGCCGCCTGACAGCGTGGTCGCGCTTTGGCCCAGACGAATATAGGACAGACCGACATCGATCAAGGTGTGCAGCTTGCGGGAAATCGCTGGCACGGACTCGAAATACTCCAGCGCCTGCTCAACCGTCAGGTCCAGCACTTCGCTGATATTGCGGCCGCGGTAGCGGATTTCCAGCGTTTCGCGGTTGTAGCGCTTGCCGTGGCAGACGTCGCACGGCACGTACATGTCGGGCAGGAAGTGCATTTCGACCTTGACCACGCCATCGCCCTGGCACGCCTCGCAACGGCCGCCCTTGACGTTGAAGCTGAAGCGGCCGGGGTCGTAGCCGCGCGTGCGCGCTTCCGGCACGCCGGCGAAGAGCTCGCGGATGGGCGTGAACAGGCCGGTATAGGTGGCGGGGTTGCTGCGCGGCGTGCGGCCGATGGGGCTTTGGTCCACGCTGATGATCTTGTCGAAGTTCTCCAGCCCCTGCATGGACACGTAGGGGGCGGGTTCGCTTTGCGCATGGTGCAGCTGGCGCGACACCGCGACCGCAAGGGTGTCGTTGATGAGCGTGGACTTGCCGGATCCCGACACGCCCGTCACGCACACCAGCCGGCCCGCCGGAAGGCGCAGTTCCACGTCCTTCAGGTTGTTGCCGCTGGCGCCCGTCAGGGTGAGCCAGGGGAGCTCGTCGTTGACCGGGCGGCGCGGAGGAATCGCGATTTCGCGCGCGCCGCTCAGGTACTGGCCCGTCAACGAATTCGGGTCGCGCTGCACGGTGTCGGGATCGCCTTGCGATACGACTTCGCCACCGTGCTCGCCCGCGCCCGGTCCCATGTCCACGACCCAATCGGCCATGCGGATCATGTCTTCGTCGTGCTCGACGACGATGACGCTGTTGCCGAGGTCGCGCAGGTGCTGCAAGGTGCCGATCAGGCGGTCGTTGTCGCGCTGGTGCAGGCCGATGGAGGGTTCGTCCAGCACATACATCACGCCGGTCAGGCCCGAGCCGATCTGGCTGGCCAGCCGGATGCGCTGCGCCTCGCCGCCCGAGATCGTGTCGGCGCTGCGGTCCAGCGACAGGTAGTTCAGGCCGACGTTGTTCAGGAAGCTGAGCCGCGCTTCGATTTCGCGCACGATGCGTTGCGCGATCTCTTGCTTGGCGCCCGTCAGGTTCAGGTCACGGAACCAGGCCAGGCAGCTGGATAGCGGCATGGCCTCGACTTCGTAGATGGCCTGGCCGTGGCGTTCGCCGCCGCGCGGGTCGTGGCCGATCAGCACGTTGCGCGCCTCGGGGCGCAGGCGCGAGCCTGCGCAGTCCGGGCAGGTCTTGATATTGCGGTATTTGCCGAGCTCTTCGCGCACCGTCGCCGAATCCGTCTCGCGCCAGCGGCGCTCCAGGTTCGGGATGACGCCTTCGAACGTATGGCGCTTGACGGTGCTGCGGCCCTTCTCGTTCAGGTACAGGAACGAGATCTCTTCTTCGCCCGAGCCGTAGAGCACCTTGTCGCGCAGCGCTTCGGGCAGGTCTTCGAAGGGGGCTTCGATGTCGAATTCGTAATGCGCCGCCAGGCTCGTCAAGAGCGAATGCGTGAACGCGTTGCGGCGGTCCCAGCCGCGGATCGCGCCGGCGGCCAGGCTGAGCTCGGGGAAGGCGACGACGCGCTTGGGGTCGAAGAAGCCCACCTGGCCGATGCCGTCGCAGCTGGGGCAGGCGCCCATCGGGTTGTTGAAGCTGAAGAGCCGCGGCTCCAGTTCGGGCAGGCTGTGGCTACACACCGGGCAGGCGTAGCGGCTGGAGAAGACCTGCTCGCGTTCGCTGTCCATGTCCAGCGCGAGCGCCCGGCCGTCGGCCAGTTGCAGGGCGGTTTCGAAGCTTTCCGCCAGGCGCTGCTTGCTTTCGGGCTTGATGCGCAGCCGGTCGATCACAACGTCGATATCGTGCTTTTCGGTCTTTTTCAACGGCGCCATGCCGTCGATTTCCACCAGTTGCCCGTCGACGCGCAGGCGCACGTAGCCCTGCGCCTGCAGGCTGGCGCATTCGTCTTCGAAGCTGCCTTTCTTGCCGCGTGCGATGGGCGCCAGCACGGCCAGCCGCGTCTCGGGCGTCCAGCCCAGCACCGCGTCGACCATCTGGCTGACGCTTTGTGCTTGCAGCGGCAGGCCGTGGTCCGGGCAGTAGGGCGTGCCCACGCGCGCATACAGCAGGCGCAGATAGTCGTGGATCTCGGTGATGGTGCCGACGGTGGAGCGCGGGTTGTGCCCCGCGGCCTTCTGCTCGATCGAAATGGCCGGGGAAAGGCCTTCGATCAAGTCCACGTCCGGCTTGTCCATCAGCTGGAGGAATTGGCGGGCATACGCGGACAGGCTTTCCACGTAACGTCGTTGGCCCTCCGCGTACAGCGTATCGAACGCCAGCGAAGACTTGCCCGAACCGGACAAGCCGGTAACGACCACCAGTTTGTGGCGCGGCAGGTCCAGCGAGACGTTCTTGAGGTTGTGGGTGCGTGCACCCCGAATGCGTATCGCGTCCATCGGGCTCTTTTAAGCGGTTTCAAAGGCCAACTTGGTACTATAGCGCGCCGAATCCCCCCGCGTTCAGGGTAGTCCGCCAAGTTGGACTGAACCGGAGCCGGCGCGGCACCGCTAGATCAGACCGTGAGCGTGTGACATCCACGCGCGCCCGCCCTTGTCATTGTTGAAATTTCCGCATGCCGGCAGATACCAGACTGAAATTGACCCCTTCCGAGCGCCGCGCCAGCATTGCGCTGGCCGGCCTGTTCGCCGCGCGGATGCTGGGGCTGTTCCTGTTGCTGCCGGTTTTCGCCGTGGCGGCCGCCGGCCTGCCGGGCGGCAACGACCCGGCCCGCGTCGGCCTGGCGCTGGGCATGTACGGGCTGACCCAGGCATTCATGCAGATCCCCTTCGGGCTGGCTTCCGACCGCTGGGGCCGCCGCCCGGTCGTGTTGTTCGGCCTGCTGCTGTTCGTGGTGGGCAGCGTCGTCTGTGCCCAGGCGACGGACGTCTACTGGATCACCATCGGGCGCGCCATCCAGGGCGCGGGCGCCATTTCCGCCGCCGTCACCGCCTGGCTGGCGGATGCCACCCGCGACGAGGTGCGTACGCGCGCCATGGCCATGGTGGGCGGGTCGATCGGCCTGTCGTTCGCGGTGTCGCTCGTCCTGTCGCCTGTGCTGGTGGGCTGGTGGGGGCTGTCCGGCCTGTTCTGGACCATCGCCTGTCTGGGCGTCATCTGCCTGGGCGTGGCGCGCTTTGTGGTGCCGGTGGTGCCGCGCACGCAGGCCCGCAGCATGCAGGCCGCCCGCCCGCGGGAAGTCCTGACCCACCGTGACCTGCTGCGCCTGAATTTCGGCGTGTTCGTGCTGCATCTGATCCAGGTGTCGCTGTTTGTCGTGGTGCCCGCCTTGCTGGCCAAAGTGGGCGGCCTGGACGCCCGCGAGCTCTGGAAAGTCTATTTGCCCGTCATCCTGGTGTCGTTCGTGCTGATGGTGCCGGTCGTGTTCATCGCTGAGAAGCGCCGCGCCCATCGGGGCGCCTTGCGTGCCGCCGTGGCGGGGCTGGTGGTGGTGTGCGCCTTGCTGCCTGCGGCCAGCCACGGGTTCTACACGCTGGCCATCGCGCTGACGGGCTTTTTCGTGGCATTTAATGTGCTGGAAGCCTTGCAGCCGTCGCTGGTGTCGCGCGTGGCCCCGCAGGCGTACAAGGGCCTGGCGCTGGGCTTCTACAACACGGCCCAGGCGGCCGGGCTGTTTGCGGGCGGCGCACTGGGCGGGTGGCTGGCGTCGCATTCCGGCGCAAGCGCTGTTTTTATCGGTGCCGCCGTCCTGTCGGCGATCTGGCTGGCCGTGACCTGGGCGCTTCGGCCCCTGGCGTAAACCCGCGCAGGGGATGCGTCCCCGACTGCGCGGAAAAGTCGCCGATTGTGTCGCGTACGGGCGCCAACTGCCCTGAATTCGTTTTCCGGGCTGGACGGATTTGTCACGAATCGCGTTTGGCGCGGCAGGCCCTTTTCGTCGATAATACGTACCAAACTAGGGCTTCACCCGGCGTCGCCGGTCATCGTTGCGGTGACCGGCGTGTTTCATGAAGCCGGTCTTCAACATCGCTTTTTATGTTGTTGCCGGCGCGCTCGCGGCAACGCACAGGCGCAGGCTGTCAACAACAGAGGGACATCGGCATGGCATCGGTTAACAAAGTCATTCTCGTGGGCAATCTGGGGCGCGACCCGGAAGTCCGCTACAGCCCGGACGGGGCGGCAATCTGCAACATGTCGATTGCCACCACCTCGTCCTGGAAGGACAAGGCCAGCGGCGAAAAGCGCGAAGAAACCGAATGGCACCGCGTCGTCATGTACAACCGCCTGGCTGAAATCGCCGGCGAATACCTGAAGAAGGGCCGCTCGGTCTACATCGAAGGCCGCCTGAAGACGCGCAAGTGGCAAGACAAGGACACCGGCGCTGACCGTTACAGCACCGAAGTCGTTGCCGACCAGATGCAAATGCTGGGCGGCCGCGAAGACGGCGGTGGCGGTGGCGCCAGCTACGGTGGTGGCGGCGGCTACGACGACGCCCCGTCGCGTCCGCAGCAGCAGCGCGCCCCGGCGCAACGCCCGGCGCCCCAACAGCGCCCGGCCCCCGCAGCGGCTCCGGCCAGCAGCGGCGCCAACCTGGCGGACATGGACGACGATATTCCGTTCTAA
>NZ_DBHKZA010000062.1:27027-39635 GCF_057314935.1 Achromobacter sp. | reverse complement strand
AGAAGCGGGGTTTTTATTGGGCGGGTGGGCGGAAAGCGCGTCTGCTGACCCGGGCCTGCTGACGCGCTTTAGCTGCCGCGCGTCCTATTCCCCGCCCTCTCTTGAGCTTTGCCACAGCTTGTACACCTGCCAGCCCACCAGCGCGCCGCCGGCGATCTTGAGCAGCTTGAACCGCTTGCCGCCGCGCATGAGCATGGTGGACAAGGACGAGCTGACCAGGGGATAGCGGCGGGCAAGCGTGATCGCCTGCAAGGCCCAGCGCGAGGCGCCGCCCGAGGCCAGCCTGGGCAGCAAGCCCCGGATGATCGAGGCAGGCTCCAGCTTGTGGCTGGTGCTCACGATGCTTTGCGCCAACGATTCGCGTTCGATGGCTGCGCGGGCGCGCAGCAGTTCGATGCGGACCGCGCGATCAACGGTAGGAGACCTTTTCGACATGGCTCAGCCCTCCTCGCGCCGGCGCGCGGCCGGTGCGTCGTCGTCTTGCGCATCGCGAATCCGGTCCAGCAGTTCCGCGTCGCGGCCCAGCTCTTCCAACGTCGCCGCGAACGGCGGCGCGCCATAGACCAGCGCGTGGCGTACCGCCAGCAACAGGCCGATGCCGACAATGCCGTAGAAGGCCGCCAGCAGGCCCAGGGCCAGATAGCGGTCTTCGGTAGGCCAGAACAGCACCGCCACCGTCACGGTGAACACCAGCACCGCCAACGTCAGGAAGAGCAGCGCAGCAAACGCCATGCCCAGCACTTTGAGCAGGCGCGCCTTTTCATCGGCGGCCTCCAGCGTCAGCAACTCCAGGCGCGTGCGCAACAGCCCGACCAGGCTGGACGCGACTCCGAAAACAGATTTTCGTAGACCCATGGCGTCAAGAACGCCGGGCGGGCAACGCGGCACAACGCCGGCGCCGCCCGCCCGGACGTTCAAGCCTTATCAGCGGCGGCTGATCAGCAAGCCGAGCAGCAGGCCGGTCACGCCTGCGATGCCGATGGCTTGCCAGGGATTGTCATGCACGTAGTCGTCCGTGGCGCGGGCGGCTTTGCGGCCGCGTTCGAGCACGGCGTCCTGCGCCTCGTAAAGGGCTTCGCGGGTGCGCTTGAGCGAAGTCATGGCGCGGTCGCGCAATTCGTTTGCCTTGTCGCCGGTGGTGCCGGCTGCTTCGCGCAGCAGGTTTTCCGCGTCATTCAAACTGGTCTTGACACTGTCGATGAGTTTTTCTTTTGCGACTTCTTCGGATTTTCTCGTGGCCATTTTTTGAGCTCCTGTTGTGTGTCTATGACAAAACCATCATACCAGCCGCCATGCCCGCTGCATGGCGTGCTTGCTACTGTGTGCTACTTGATCTGCGTAATTTCAACTGCGGACTTCACGCCGCCTTGATCGATGTCCTGCTTCATCACCAGGTTCACGGCGGGGCAGTACCAATCGGTGACCGTGGTGTTCATGCCGGGGATCGGAATGGTCAGGCCCTGGAACGTGGCCATCGTGGGATCCGAGTTGCGCGTATACGAGATCGGGTGACAGGACTGCTGGCCCAGCGCGGTGTTGACCGAGGTCTTCTGGCCAACGGTCTTCTCGCCGATGCGCACCGTGGTGCTGGGCTGGCCGCCCACCGGCGCTTCCTTGCCGATCTTCAGGCGGAACGACGAACCGGGCAACTTCTGGCCGGCGTTGAGCTTGCCGTCGTAGGCGAACAGACCCAGCATGCGCAGGTCGAACTGGCCTTCGGAAGGCTTCGGGGCCTCGCCGGCACTGGCGTATTTCAGGAAGGTGGCCTGGCCGCCCTTGACCGTCATCAGGTAGTCCAACTTGGACTTGCCCGGCGGCAAGCCGGCATAGCTGAAGGTGGCCACGCCCTGCACGCGCGCGCGGCAGTTGTCGCCATTGCTTTTTGTAACTTCGGCGAAGGTCAGGTCGGCGCCCAGCGACAGATTGCCCGAGCCGGTCAGTTGCACCGCGCCCCCATCATGCATGAACTGCGCATCGCAAACGCCGGCCTGCGCCGAAGCGGCCGCGCCCAGCGCGCCGGCCGCCAAAATCAGGGATGCCATTTTTCGCATCGTACAAGCCACTCCAGAAATCAGATAGCGCCGTCCGCTACGCGCGACGGCTGGCTTGATACTACACCGGTTGCCGTGCCCGGCGTATGTCCACTCGTGACCGCATCCATGGCGATCCGACGGGCTACGCCGCCACGCCGGCGGCCGGTATCCGGGCGATCAGCGACTGGATTTCCGGCACGCATGAACCGCAACCCGTGCCGCAGCCCAGCGAGGATTTCAGCGCTTGCAGGTCGCAGCCGCGCCCGATGCCAGTCAGAATCGCCGCCTCGCTCACCCCCACGCAGACGCAGACCGTACGTGACCGCGCAGCGCCTGCAAGCCGGCCGGTCAGCAGGCCGGAAACGCTGGCCGGCGCGGCGGCGCCCGCCGCCCAGGCCAGCAATGCGTCCTGCGCGCGCAGATCGCCCGTCAGCAGAAATGCCCGCAAGACACCCTCCGCCGCCGCCACCCGGCGCATCCTGCCGCGCGCCGGATCATCGAACACGACATCGGCGCACGTCAGCCCCAGCGCGTCCGCCAGCTCCGCGAAAAGCGCAGGCTCCGGCGTCGTCTCCGCCGCCAGCCGGATCCGCACGCCGCCCGCGCCAACAGGCAGCACCACGGCGTAATCGAAGCGGCGCAGCCATGGCGCCAGCCGCACGCGCAGCGCGGCACCGTCACCCTGCATCCAGCCCGCCGCCTGCCACGCCAGCCGGGCGGGTTCGGCGCCGATCGCGCTGAACTTCAATTCAGGCTGATGCGACACCGGGTCGGCGGCGGGGCTCGTCAACGCATTGACGCCCAGGCCCGCCATGAAACCGCTGCCCCAATGCATCGGCAAGAATGCGTGCCCGCGTTGCACGCTATCGTCCGCGCGCACCGGCAGCACCACGCTGCCGCGCCGGGAACGCAGCCGCGCCAGCGCGCCGGGCTCCAGCATCAACCGCCGCATATCGTCCGGATGCAGCGACACCCAAGGCTCTTCGACATGCTGCGTCAAGACGCGGGCAAGCGAGGTGCGCGCCATGGTGTGCCAGTGGTCGCGCAAGCGGCCCGTCGTCAGCTGCAGCGGGAATTCGGGCGTCACCAAGTCAGCGGGCGGCAGATAGTCCACATCGCAAAAGCGCGCGCGCCCGCTGGGCGTGGGGAAGACGCCATCGGCGTACAGGCGCGCCGTGCCCTGCCCCGGGCGATAGGGCCATTGCTGCGGGCCGTCGCAGCGCAGGACCTCGTAGTCCAGCGCGCTGTAGTCCAGGTCGCGGCCCGCGGTCATGCGGGCGTGTTCGGCGAACACCTCGCTTTCATCGCGATAGGCGAACCGCGCCGCCTTGTCGGGCGCGATGCGGGCGGCCAGCCGCAATGCCACGGCCTGGGCCAGCCGCCAATCCGGCTGCGCGTCGCCGGGCGGGTCGATCGCCGCGTGCACCCGGCTGACGCGACGTTCGGAATTCGTGACCGTGCCGGATTTCTCGGGCCAGGTCGCCGCAGGCAGCACCAGATCGGCGTAGGCCAGCGTCTCCGTGCCGGCGAACGCCTCTTGCACGATGACGCATTCGGCACGCTCGAGCGCCGCGCGCACTCGCGCCTGGTCCGGCAATGACTGCGCGGGATTGGTCGCGGCGATCCACAGCACCTTGATGCGCCCTGCCAGGACCGCATCGAACATGTCCAAAGCGGGCGTGCCCGGCGTCTCGGGCAGGCCATCCACGCCCCACAGGGCGGCCACTTCGGCGCGATCCGCCGCCGACGCGGGGTCTCGATGCCCCGGCAGCAAGGTGGCCATGCCGCCGGCCTCGCGGCCCCCCATCGCGTTGGGCTGCCCTGTCAACGAAAACGGGCCGGCGCCCGGCTTGCCGATCTGGCCCGTCGCCAGATGCAGATGGATCAGTGCGGCGTTCTTGTCCGTGCCGCGGGTCGATTGGTTCAGCCCCATCGTGTACAGCGACAGCGCCGCATCCGCACTGCCGAACCAGCGGGCCGCCTGGATGATGTCGGCGGCGGGCACGCCGCAAATGCGCTGCGCCTCTTCCGGCGGGAATGCCTCCACGCGCGCAAGCAGGGGCTTGAAACCTTCGGTGTGGCGTTCGATATAACCGAAGTCGGCCAGGCCCTCGCGCACCATGACATGCAGCATGGCGTGGAACAGGGCGACGTCGGTGCCCGGCGCGATCGGCAGATGCAGGTCGGCGAACGCCGCGGTGTCCGTGCGCCGCGGATCGACCGCGACCACCTTCATGCCCGGCCGCCGCGCGCGCGCCGCCTCCAGGCGGCGGAACAGCACGGGATGCGCGTACGCCATGTTCGAGCCGGCGATCAGCACGGTGTCCGCCAGTTCCAGGTCCTCATAGCAGGCAGGCGGCGCATCCGCGCCCAGCGTGCGCTTGTAGCCAGACACCGCGCTCGACATGCACAGGCGGGAATTGGTGTCGATGTTGTTGGTGCCCACCAGCGCACGCGCCAGCTTGTTGAAGACGGCATAGTCTTCGGTCAGCAACTGGCCCGACAGATAGAAGCCCACGGCGTCGGGGCCGTGGGACTGGATCGCCTGGGCCAGCCTTTCCGCCGCGATGTCCAGGGCCCGCCCAAGCGCGATGTCCCGCATCGGCTGGCCGCGAGCCTCGCGCCATTGCGCCGACAGCACGCGCGCGCCGTCGCGCCTCACCGTGTCGCCCAACGCCAGTCCTTTACTGCACAGCCTTCCATGATTGGCGGGGTGCGCCTCGTCGCCGCGCACCCGCAACACGGCGCCGTCCCGCACCTGGACGCGCACGCCGCAACCGGTGCCGCAATAACAGCACACCGATGACACCTCGGAAGCGGTCCCGGCATTCACGACCGGAATCCGGACGATCGACGGCATGGCCATTCCCCTACCCGCCTGCCGCGCTTTCGCCCGCCATCAACTGGTCTCGCAGGCCGCCGATGTCTTGCCCGTCGCGGATCAGCCGCATATACCAGGCGCCGTCCGCCGTGTCGCCGTACAAGCAGGCGCCCACCAGCTTGTCGCCGCGGATCACCAGCTTCTTGTAGACGCCATCCAGCGCGTCGGCCACCGTGATGCTTTCCGTCTCTGCGCCCCCCGCGAAATCCCCGGCGGAAAAAAGATCGATGCCGGTGACCTTGAGCTTGGCCGAGACCACGCTGCCTTCGTAGCGCCCGATGCCCTGCAGGGCCAGATGGTTGGCCGCGACCTTGGCCTGCTCGAACAGGGGCGCGACCAGCCCGTACGCGGTGCCGCGATGGCTGACGCATTCGCCGACCGCGTAGATGCGCGGGTCGTAGGTCTGCAGGGTATCGGTGACCACCACGCCCCGGTCAACGTGCAAGCCACAACGCGCGGCCAGCTCCGTATTCGGGCGCACGCCCACGGCCATCACCACCAGGTCCGCCGCAATCTCCTGCCCGTCGGCAAAACGCAGCGCCCGAACCCGGCCGTCGTCGCCCGCCAGGATCGCCTGGGTCTGGCGGCCCAGCAGGAACGTCAGGCCGCGCGCCTCCAGGCTGTGCCGCAGCATCGCCGACGCCGCGCCGTCCAGCTGGCGGTCCAGCAACGCTTCGCCCAAATGCACGACCGACACCTCCATGCCTCGCGCGGCCAATCCGTTGGCCGCTTCCAGGCCCAGCAACCCACCCCCGATCACGACGGCGTGCCGATAGCGCGAGGACGCTTCGATCATCCGGTTCACGTCGCCGATATCACGGAAGGCGACCACGCCGTCCAGGTCGGCGCCCGGCACGGGCAGGATGAACGGGTTCGACCCCGTGGCCAGCAGCAGCCGGTCATAGGGCGCCTCGGTTCCATCATCGGCGTGCACGATGCGGCGCAGTCGGTCCACGTGCGTCACCTTGCGGTTGCGCAGCAAGCGGATGCCGTGGCGCGCGTACCAGTCCTCGTCGTTCAGGACAATGTCCTGCAAGGTGCGTTCGCCGGTCAGAACGGGCGACAGCAGGATCCGGTTGTAGTTGGTGTGGGGCTCGGCGCCGAACACCGTGATGTCGTACAGGTCAGGCGCCAGCGCCAGCAGTTCTTCCACCGTGCGGATGCCCGCCATGCCATTGCCCACCACCACCAGCTTCTGCTTTGCACCCATGACGGCCTCCGTGGCTGGCCTTCAAGCGGCCGCGCGGGTCGCGGCCTGGGCGCCGCTGCCCTCCGCGGCCGTGGCGTCCAGGACGGCATTGGCCTGCGCCGCCGCCCGCGAGCGTTCGGGATTGCCGTGGCGGCGATGCAGGAAATCCACGACCGAGGCGCGGCACGCCAGATAGGTCGCGTCATTGGCCAACCGCAAGCGGTCGCGCGGCCGCGGCAGCGGCACTGGCAGGATCTCGCCGATGGTCGCCGCCGGGCCGTTGGTCAGCATGACGATGCGGTCGGACAACAGCACCGCCTCGTCCACATCGTGCGTGACCATGATGGTGGTGGTGCGCGTCTTGGCCACGATCTTCAGCAATTCGTCCTGCAGGTGCGCACGCGTCAGCGCGTCCAAGGCGCCGAACGGTTCGTCCATCAGCAGCACGCCCGGCTCGATCGCCAGCGCGCGCGCAATGCCCACGCGCTGTTTCATGCCGCCCGAAATTTCACGCGGCAGCTTGTTCTGCGCCGCCAGCAAACCCACCAGTTCCAGCGCGGCGCGGGTGCGCTCAGCCAGTTGCGGGCGCTTCTCCTTGCCGCCAAAGACGCGTTCCACCGCCAGGTACACGTTCTGGAAGCAGGTCAGCCACGGCAGCAGCGAGTGGTTCTGGAACACGACGGCCCGATCCGGCCCGGGCCCGGTGATCTCGCGTTCAGCGCACAGCAGCACGCCGCTGGTGGGGCGCGTCAGCCCGGCGATCAGGTTCAGCAGCGTGGACTTGCCGCAACCCGAATGGCCGATCAGCGTGATGAACTCGCCCTGCTCCACGGTCAAGTCGATGTCGCGCAGCGCCACGAAGACGCCCTTGCGGGTGGTGAACGTCTGACCCACGCGTTCGATGCGTACGAATTTCTTCATGGCCTATTCCTCGGTATAGGTGAAGCGGCGGGCCAGCGCGACCAGCAGGGTTTCCAACAGCAGCCCCACGATGCCGATCACGAAGATGGCGATGACGATGTGCTCGACCTTCAGGTTGTTCCACTCGTCCCACAGCCAGAAGCCGATGCCCGTGCCGCCGGTCAGCATTTCCGCCGCCACGATCACCAGCCACGCGGTGCCGATGGACAGGCGCACGCCCGTCAGCATGTAGGGCAGCACCGCCGGCAGCAGCACCTTGGTCGTGACCTTCCATTCCGACAGGTTCAGCACCCGCGCCACGTTCAGATAGTCTTGCGGCACGCGCGACACGCCTACCGCGGTGTTGATGATCATCGGCCAGATCGAACAGATGAAAATGGCCCAGATCGCAGCCGGATTGGCCGCCTTGAACAACAGCAGCCCCAGGGGCAGCCAGGCCAGCGGCGACACCGGACGCAGCAGGCTGACGATGGGTGAGAACATGGCGCTGATCGCGGCGTAGCGGCCGATGGCGAAGCCGACCGGGATGCCGACCACCGCAGCCAGCCCGAAGCCGATCGCCACGCGCTCCAGCGACGCCAGCAGGTTCCAGCCGATGCCCTTGTCGTTGGGGCCGTTGTCATAGAACGGATCCGAGAACAGTTCCACCGCCGCGTGCCAGGTCACCCCTGGCGTCGGGATCTCCGGAATCCGCATGGCCACCACCTGCCACACCAGCACGAACAGCGCAAAGCCGGCCACCGGGCCCGCGACGGCCTTCAGCACGGACTCCAGCCGCTCGCGCCCCGCGGCGAAGATCGCCTCGCCGCGGCCCACATTCGTTACGGTAGACA
This sequence comes from Achromobacter sp., assembly GCF_057314935.1. NCBI lineage: Bacteria > Pseudomonadati > Pseudomonadota > Betaproteobacteria > Burkholderiales > Alcaligenaceae > Achromobacter > Achromobacter sp. The sequence goes on along the minus strand of NZ_DBHKZA010000062.1, from coordinate 31,778 downwards.
TTGCATGCCCCTTTTCTTTACCGGCCTCAGGCCTTGACCTTGAATCCGTCGGCATAGGCCGCGGGGTTGTTGCCGTCCCACACGACGCCGTCGATCAATTTGGAACTGCGCGTTTCGCTGGCGGGCAGCGCCACGCCGGCGGCCGACGCCGCCTGCTTGTAGAGGTCGATGCGGTTGACCTGCCTGGCGATCGCCAGATAGTCCGGATGCTCCTTCAACAGGCCCCAGCGCTTGTGCTGCGTCAGGAACCACATGCCGTCGCTCAGATACGGGAAATTCGCCGCACCGTCGGCGTAGAAGCGCATCGCATGCTCGTCGGTCCACGTCTTGCCCAGCCCGTCGTCATAGCGGCCCTGCATGCGGTCGACGATGCCGCTGGCGTCCGTGTTCACATAGGACTTCGCGGCGATGGTTTCGGCCGTCTTCTGGCGGTTGGCGGCAGACGCGTCGATCCACTTGCCGGCCTCGAGGATCGCTGCAGTGACGGCGCGTGCCGTGTTCGGATTGCGCGACACGAATTCCGCGCTGGTGCCCAGGACCTTTTCGGGATGATCCTGCCAGATGCCTTGCGTGGTCACGGCGGTGAAGCCGATCTTGTCCATGATGGCGCGCGCCCCCCAGGGTTCGCCCACGCAGAAGCCGTCCATGTTGCCCACGCGCATGTTGGCCACCATCTGCGGCGGCGGCACCGTGATGACCTTCGCGTCCTGCATCGGATGGATGCCGTAGGTCGCCAGCCAGTAGTACAGCCACATGGCGTGCGTGCCGGTCGGGAAGGTCTGCGCGAAGGTGTATTCACGCTTGTCGGCCGCCATCAGCTTGGCCAGCGATTCGCCGTCGCGCGCGCCGGCTTGCAGCAGCTTGTTCGACAGCGTGATCGCCTGGCCATTCTGGTTCAGGTTCATCAGCACTGCCATATCCTTCTTCGGCCCGCCGACGCCCAGATGCACGCCATAGACCAGGCCGTACAGCACGTGCGCCATGTCCAGCTCGCCGTTCATGAGTTTGTCGCGCACCGCGGCCCACGAGGCTTCCTTGGACGGCGTGATCGTCACGCCATGCTTCTTGTCGATGCCCAGCACCGACGCCATCACGACCGAAGCGCAATCGGTCAGCGGGATGAAACCGATCTTCACCTCGGTCTTCTCAGGCGCGTCGGTGCCTGCCGCCCAGGCGCCTGCGCGCACCAGCGGATCAACCAGCGACAGCAGGCTGGCGCCCGCCACCGCGCGCGCCGTTCCGCTCAACCACTTGCGGCGGCCGGCGTCAGCGGTCAGGTCCGCGCGGGTGGCGGGTCGGGTGGAGGGGCTACGTGTCACTGGCGTCATGCATGGCTCCTGGCAAAAAAAAACGTTCCGCGCGCCATGGAACCCAGTCCATTGGCGCTGCGGAACGTCGTTGTTCCTAGCCGCGTGGTGCGGCGCGTTGCGTCGGGCGACCGCCGTTGGCCCCCTGATTCCACTTAAGCAATCACCGTGCCAACTGCGTTATTTTTCCCCATACCTGCCCAAATCCCGCGCCAGCGTTGGCTTTACACGAACGCCGCGCGCGCGCCGCGTTGGCCCGGCGCACCAGGCGCGAACCAAGTTGGTGCATCCATCGATGCGGCGGCGCACCACGCCTGTGCGGCTGAGGCCCTGCGGCTGTGCCCGGGCGCTGATCCCCGCACGCCATCGAGATGGCACGGAACTTGCATGACTGAAAGCATCTGGGGGATCTCATGCTGAAAGTCATGCTGCTCAACGATGGCGAGGGACGCGCGGTGTCGCTGCGGCAGACGCTTGCCGCGGCGGGCGTGCGCATCGTCGCGGAAGTGGCGCCCGGCATGGACCTGGCCGCCGCCATCGCCGAGGCCGCCCCCGACGTCGTGCTGATCGACAGCGACGCCCCCGGGCGCGACACGCTGGAAAACGTCTGTGTGGCCAGCGAGCACAGCGACCGCCCGGTCGTGATGTTCACCGACAACGGCAACCGGGACACCATCCGCAGCGCCCTGCGCGCGGGTGTCGCGGCCTATGTGGTGGGCGACGTGCCGGCCGCCCGGATCGAACCGCTGCTGACGGTGGCGATCGAGCGTTTCGCCATGGAGAAGTCTCGCCGCGAAGAACTGCGCGACGCGCAACTGCGCCTGGCCGACCGGCAATGGGTCGAAAGGGCAAAAGGAATATTGATGAAGGCGCGCGCCATTCCCGAGGATGAGGCGCACCGCCTGTTGCGCGAACGCGCCATGCAGAGCCAGAAGCGCTTGGGGGAAGTCGCCCGCGAGGTCGTCGAAATGAGCCAATGGCTGGGCAAGGGCTAGCTACATGATTTTTAGCTATATGGATTCATGAAATCAAAAGTTGTGGGGATGAAACCCGCTCCCTATGATCGTCTGATATTTCGCCGGGTACGCCCGGGGCGGGCATTTGATGAAGCTTTTCCCGATTTTTGCCGACTTGAAAGCGCGGCTGGTGTTGGTGGTGGGCGGTGGCGCGGTGGCCGAGCGCAAGACGCTCGCCCTGCTGGAAGCCTCGGCCGAAGTCGTCGTGGGTGCGCCGGAACTGACGCCCGCGCTGGCTGCGTTGGCCGCCAAAGGCCGCATCCGCCATTTGGCCGGGCGGTTTGATGCCGCCTGGCTGGACGACGTCTGGCTGGTGGTCGCCGCCACCGACGACCGCGCCGCCAACGCCGCGGTGTCTGAAGCCGCCGGCGCCCGCCGCATCTTCACCAACGTGGTGGACGACCCGGAACTGTCCTCCTTCCAGGTACCGTCCATCGTCGACCGGTCGCCCGTCATCGTGGCCATTTCGTCCTCGGGCGTGGCGCCGGTGTTGGCGCGGCGCATCCGCGAACGCATCGAATCGCTGTTCGACCACACGCTGGGCCAACTGGCCGGCCTGGCCGCCACCTACCGCAAGCGCATTCGTGCCAGCCACCCCGACCTGGGCGCGCGCCGCCGCTTCTACGACTGGCTGCTGGACGGCCCCGTAGCCGGCTTCCTGCGCCAGCAGCAGCCCACCCGGGCTGAGGCCGCCTTGGTCGATGCCCTGGCTGCGCCGCTGGCGCCCGCCGACGGCAGCGTGGTGCTGGTGGGGGCAGGCCCCGGCGATCCCGGGCTATTGACGCTGAAGGCGCTGCGCGCCTTGAACGAAGCCGACGTCATCCTGTATGACCGCCTGGTCAGCGACGACATCATGGCGCTGGCGCGCCGTGATGCCGACCGCGTGCCGGTCGGCAAGCTTCCGGGCGAAAACCACCACGCGACCCAGGCGCGCATCCACGCCCTGCTGGTGGAGCATGCGCAGGCAGGCCGCCGTGTAGTGCGTCTGAAAGGCGGCGACGCGTTCATTTTTGGACGGGGTGGCGAAGAACTGGAATATCTGCGCGCGCATGGCGTGCGCTATGAAGTGGTGCCCGGCATCACCGCTGCGCTGGCCTGTGCGGCCTATGCGGGCATCCCGCTGACGCACCGCGAGCATGCGCAGTCGGTCCGGCTGATCACGGCGCATTGCCGTGAGGACGAAGACAACCTGGACTGGCCTGCGCTGGCGCGCGAGCGGCAGACGCTGGCGTTCTATATGGGGGTTGGCCAGTTGGATCTGCTGACCGGACGCCTGTTGCGCCACGGGCGCGCAGCCCAGACGCCGTTCGCGCTGATCGAAAACGGCAGCCGGCCCGAACAGCGCGTGCTGTCGGGCACGCTTGCAGAACTGCCCCGTTTGGCCGCCGAGCACGCAATCCGGTCGCCCGCGCTGCTGATCGTGGGAGAAGTCGCCGGCCTGGCGCCGCAATTGCAGTGGTTCGGCCAGCATATCGATGGCCGGCCGCAACGGCTGGCGGCTTGATCCGTTACGCGCGTCAGTTACGTGCGCGGCGCCGTTTGAAAGGTTGCGCGCGCCGGGCGGCTTGGTGCTTGGCCCGCAGTCCGCGCGCAACCCATCATCCGATACGCGTCACTCTGTCTTCTGGGTCGTACCGAAGATCCGGTCACCCGCATCGCCCAGGCCCGGCATGATGTATCCGTGCTCGTTCAGGCCGTCATCGATCGATGCGGTGTAGATATGCACATCCGGATGCTTGGCCAGCACGGCGTCGATGCCCACGGGCGCCGCCACCAGGACGAGCGCGCGGATTTCCTTGCAGCCGGCGCGCTTGAGCAGGTCGATGGCGGCAACCATCGAACCGCCCGTCGCCAGCATCGGATCGACGATCAGCGCCAGGCGCTGGTCCAGTTCACCGACCAGGCGTTCCAGATAGGTGTGCGCTTCCAGCGTCTCTTCGTTGCGGGCCACGCCCACCACGCTGACCTTGGCGCCCGGAATCAGGCTCAGCACGCCATCCAGCATGCCGATGCCGGCGCGCAGGATCGGCACCACAGTGACTTTCTTGCCGGCGATCTTCTCGACCTGAACCTGGCCACACCAGCCTTCCACGGTGGCCGGCGCCAGCGGCAGGTCCTTGGACGCTTCGTAAGTCAGCAGCGCGCCCACTTCCTGCGACAACTCTCGAAAGCTCTTGGTGCTGAGGTCGGCGCGACGCATGATCCCGAGCTTATGGCGGATCAAGGGATGGCGGATTTCGTGCACAGGCATGTGCGTAACACTCCAGAATATTGAAAAGACGGGGTTTTTCGCCTCAGGCGCCACCCGAACAGCGCAACGCATTGGCGTTGCGTATCAGGTCGCACCCAAGGATCGTAATCGGTTTAATGGCCCGGGAGCATAGAAGACTTTTCCCCGCCGGGCCGCCCCAAGGGGAAAAAGCCCCCC
>NZ_DBHKZA010000062.1:0-26927 GCF_057314935.1 Achromobacter sp. | reverse complement strand
CGGGAGCATAGAAGACTTTTCCCCGCCGGGCCGCCCCAAGGGGAAAAAGCCCCCCTGGGGGGCAGCAAGCGCACAACGTGCGTGCGGCGTGGGGGCATCATTCATTGATCGGCTAGCCACGCGATGAGGGCGTCGTCAAAAGCGCGGACGGCGCCCGCCTGTTCGTGGTTGACGATGCTGACCACTACATAGCGCTTGCCGCTGGCGCCCAGCACGTAACCGGCGATCGAGCGCACGTCGCGCAACGACCCGGTCTTCAGGTGGGCCATGCCCACGGTGCCGTCGCCCTTCAGGCGGCGGCGCACGGTTCCGTCCACCCCGGCGATCGCGAAGGACGACATGTACTCCGGCATGACCGGCGAATTCCAGGCCACCGTCAGCATGGACGCCAGGCTGTCGGCCGACACCCGGGCCTCGCGCGACAGGCCGGCGCCGTTGTCGATGACGAGTTCCGGCATGTCCAGCCCTTGCTTGGCCAGCAGCCCCTTGGCCACCGCTTCGCTGCTGGTCACGGTGGCGGGCCGACGGCCCTTTTCCGCGCCCAGCGTCAAGAGCAGCGTGCGCGCCATGACGTTGTTGCTGCGCTTGTTGATCTGGCGGATCACTTCAGCCAGGGTGGGAGAATCGTGCGAGGCCAGCACCACGGCGTCCGCCGGCACCATGCCGGCCCGGACCTGTCCCTTGAAGGTGCCGCCCAGCTCTTTCCAGAGCATGCGGAAGATCTCGGTGGCGTAATCGGGTTGCGACAGCGCCAGGCGGTACAGGCTGAATTCCCCGCAGGAGCCGGCCACCTTGCCGCCCACGCGGATCGTCACGCCCTGCTGGGTGATCAGCGGATCGGTCGTCACCACCGGCGGGCCCGGGCAGCGGACGTCGCTCCACTCCACATTGCCCTCGATCTTCAGGCCGGGCAGCGGCGGATCGATCAGCGGCACCCATTTATGGGCGGCGGGGTCCGGCGTGAACAGCAGGCGCAGCGCGCCGAAGCCCACCATCAGGGCGTCGGGGCTGGCGTTGTAGGCACGGTCCGGAGCGCCGTCGAAAGCGCCGGGGTCGGTGGCCACCTGGCCGAAGATGCTGCGGTCGATGACGAGATCATTGATCTGCTTGACCCCGCGCAGGCGCAATTCACGCAGCAGGGCCCACAGATCCTGCATCAGGAATTGGGGATCCCCTCCTGCGCGCAGGTACAGCGGGCCGGCCAGCACGCCCTTGGCATCAGGCCGGGCGCCGGGCGCCGTCATGAATTCGGTGCGCCAGACGTAGTTGGGCCCAAGTTCGGACAGCGCGGCCCAGGTCGTGACCAGCTTCATCACCGACGCCGGGTTGCGGGATTCCTTGGCGTTCAGCGCCACCATGCGCGGCCCGCCCAGTTCCTGCACCACCAGCGACAGCGAACTGTCGGGCAGCTTGCTGGCTTTCCAGGCGTTCACCACATTGGGCGGCAGGCCCTGGACCTGCGCGCAAGCCGCGCCCGCCGACAGGGTCAGCAGTCCGCCGGCCAGCCATTGCCTCAGCCCGCCCACCCGCTTTTTCGCTTGTCCCGTCATGCTGCGTCCACCCAGTTGCTAGTCCTGCAAAACCGAGAGCATACAAAACCTGGGACGGTTGCGGGCGGGAGACCCCCGCCCGCCCACGCGCGTTACTGAAGCCGCCACTTGCCGGACGCGACGGTCGCCATCACCAGCGCCCGTTCGTCCAGCCCGTTATGGTCGGTCGGGCTCATGCTGACCACGCCGGTCGCCGTGGGCAGGTTCTTGACGTTTTCCAGCGCGTCGCGCAGCGCCGCCCGGAACTCGGGCGTGCCAGGCTTGGCCGTCTTCAGGGCCACGGGGATGGCCTGTTGCAGCAACAGGCCCACGTCCCAGGTATAGGCGGCAAAGAGCGACACGCTGCCCGCGCCGTTGGCCGCCTCGTACTGCTTGGCGAAGGCCTGCGCCGTGGCCTTGACGGGGTTGTCGTCGGGCAGCAGGCCGGCCACCATGACCGGTCCCACCGGCACCCATGCGCCCTCGCACGCCGTGCCGCACACCCGCAGGAAGTCGTTATTGGCCACCCCGTGGTTGAAATAGATCTTGCCCTTGAAGCCGCGCTCGCGCAGGTCGCGGGCCGGCATGGCGGCCGGCGTGCCGGAGGCGCCGACCACCACGGCGTCCGGCGCCGCGCCGATCAGCTTCAGGGTCTGCGCCACGGCGGACGTATCGGTCGGCGCAAAGCTCTCCTTGCCGACGACCTCGATGCCGTGCTTTTTGGCGGCCTTTTCGATTTCCACCCAGAATGTCTCGCCCAGGGCGTTGTTGAAACCGACGAAGGCCAGCTTCTTCACGCCATTGGCCGCGGCATGGCGCGCAATGCCCTCGGCCATCAGCGAATCGGAGTGCGGCGTCTTGAACACCCAGCGACGCTTGTCGTCCACCGGTTCGATCAGCCGGGCCGACGAGGCCAGGGTGATGACCGGCGTCGTGCCGGTCGCCACGGTATCCAGCATGGCCATCGTGTTGGGCGTCGTGGTGGAACCGACGATCAGGTCCACCTTGTTCTCGGAGATCAGCTTGTGCGAATTGCTGACGGCCCGCGTGGTGTCGGACGCGTCGTCCAGGACGATGTATTCGACCTTCACGCCGCCGATTTCAGTGGGCAGCAGGCTGATGGTATTGCGCTCCGGGATGCCCAGCGACGCTTGCGGGCCGGTGGTGGACAGGGTGGCGCCGATCTTCACTTGCGCCAGCGCGGGCGCTGCGCCCAAAGCCAGCAAAGCCGCCAGGGCAGCGGCCATCAGGGTGCGACGAGGGGTCATGCGGTGTCTCCTTGGGTACGCGGATATCATTTTTTGCATCGCGCCGATCCGCTACGGCGTAGAACGCAGTTATACGGCGGGACGCGGCGTTTCGCCATGGTTCCGCCCCTATTAACTGTCCCCTTTACAATATCGGGTTGCCCCCAAGCCGGCCCGGCCGGCGCGGCCCGCGGTTTTTGCCGGGCCGCTCCCTCTGACAGACAGATATCCGCGTGACCCAGTCCCTGACCGTTTCCGATTTCAATTACGAGCTGCCGCCCGAACTCATCGCGCAGACGCCTGCCGCCGAACGCACGGGCAGCCGCCTGCTGCACCTGGACGGCGCCAGCCAGCTGCACGATCGCCAGTTCGCCGATCTGGCGGGGCTGCTGCGCGCGGGCGACCTGCTCGTCTTCAATGACACCCGTGTCATCAAGGCCCGCCTGCCGGGCCACAAGATCACCGGCGGCAAGATCGAGGTCCTGGTCGAACGCATCACCGAGACCGACCGCGTCCTGGCCCACGTGCGCGCCAGCAAATCGCCGGGCCCCGGCATGGTGCTGCGCCTGGCCGACGCCTTCGACGCCACCGTCCTGGGCCGCGAGGGCGAACTGTTCGACATCCGCTTCCCCGGCCCCGTGCTGGACCTGCTGGACGCCCACGGCGCCACGCCGCTTCCGCCCTACATCACGCACGCGGCCGACGCCGGCGACGACGACCGCTATCAGACCGTCTACGCCCGCGAACCCGGCGCCGTGGCGGCGCCCACCGCCGGCCTGCACTTCGACCAGCCTATGCTGGACCGCGTGGCCGACCTGGGCGTGGCGCGCGCCTTCGTCACGCTGCACGTCGGCGCGGGCACGTTCCAGCCGGTGCGCGTGGACAACCTGGCCGACCACATCATGCACGCCGAATGGTTCACGGTGCCGCAAGCCACGGTGGACGCCATCGCGGCCGCCCGCGCCCGCGGCGGCCGCGTGATCGCCGTCGGCACGACCAGCGTGCGCGCCCTGGAATCCGCCGCCGCCCAGACCGAAGGCCGCACGGCTCCCGGGCTGCCGCTGGCCGCCGCCCAGGGCGACACCCGCCTGTTCATCACCCCTGGCTACCCCTACCGCGTCGTGGACGCGCTGGTCACCAACTTCCACCTTCCCCAGTCGACCCTGCTGATGCTGGTGTCGGCGCTGGCCGGCGTCGAGCCGATCCGCCGCGCCTACGCCCATGCGGTAGCCCAGCGCTACCGCTTCTTCAGCTATGGCGACGCCATGTTCATCGAATCCCCTGCCTCATGACCGGACTGAACTTCGAACTGCTCGCCACTGACGGCGGCGCCCGCCGCGGCCGCATCACGCTGAACCACGGCGTGGTCGAAACCCCCATCTTCATGCCTGTGGGCACCTATGGCAGCGTCAAGGCCATGATGCCGCACGAGCTCAAAGAGATCGGCTCGCAGATCGTGCTGGGCAACACGTTCCACCTGTGGCTGCGCCCGGGCACGGAAATCATGGAAAAGCATGGCGGCCTGCACGGCTTCATGCAGTGGGACAAGCCGATCCTGACCGATTCCGGCGGTTTCCAGGTGTTCAGCCTGCAAGGCATGCGCAAGATCACCGAGGAAGGCGTGAAATTCGCCTCCCCGATCGACGGCGCCCGCCTGTTCCTGACGCCGGAAGAATCCATGCGCATCCAGCGCTCGCTGAATTCCGACATCGTCATGGTGTTCGACGAGTGCACGCCCTATGAAATCGACGGTCGTCCCGCCACGGTGGAGGAAGCCGCCCGCTCGATGCGCATGTCGCTGCGCTGGGCGCGCCGCTCGCGCGAGGAATTCGACCGGCTGGGCAATCCCAACGCCCTCTTCGGCATCGTCCAGGGCGGCATGTACGAAGCGCTGCGCGACGAATCGCTGGCCGGCCTGCAGGACATCGGTTTCCATGGCTACGCCATCGGCGGCCTGTCGGTGGGCGAGCCCAAGGAAGACATGATGCGCATCCTGGCGCACGTGACGCCCAAGCTGCCGGCCCAGGCGCCCCGCTACCTGATGGGCGTGGGCACGCCGGAAGACCTGGTCGAAGGCGTCTCGCGCGGCGTGGACATGTTCGACTGCGTCATGCCCACCCGCAACGCCCGCAACGGCTGGCTGTTCACCCGTTTTGGCGACGTCAAGATCCGCAACGCCAAGTACCGCGACGACACCCGCCCGCTGGACCCCAGCTGCGCGTGCCACACCTGCGCCAATTTCTCGCGCGCCTACCTGCACCACTTGCAGCGCGCCAACGAAATCACCGGCGCGCGGCTCAATACGCTGCACAACCTGCATTTCTACCTGACCATCATGAAGGAAATGCGCGAAGCCATCGCCGAAGGCCGCTTCGACGCCTGGCGCACCCAATTCGCCGCCGACCGCGCCCGCGGCATTGAGTGATCCCGGCCTTTTACCGCCGGGCCGCCCCAAGGTAAAAGAGACCCCCTCGGGGGGCAGCAAGCGGGCGAAGCACGCGCGGCGTGGGGGCCCTCTCCCCGCCGGGCCGCCCCAAGGTAAAGGGGCCCCCTCGGGGGGCAGCAAGCTCACGCAGTGAGTGCGGCGTGGGGCCTTTTTCCAGGTAGGGGCTTTTCTATCCGGGATTCGCCCCCATTGATTGGGATCCCTCCCTAGTGAAACGCCAGCAATAAGATAGATACAATAGTCGGCTTGCCCTATCCATGGCTCGCGCGGGGATGGGTGCATAAAAACACAGCTAAAGTATGGCCGTGACCCGTCGTGACCCGCCATTTTCCCTCGTGGCAAAGAAAATCCGGGCATGGCCAGCCCAAGCAACAAACAACCCAAACAGACTTAAACGCAGGAGAATTCAATGTCCGTTATCGATACCGCCAGCCTCGTCGTGGCCCAAGCCGCCCCTGAAGGCAATGCGCTGATGGGCATGCTGCCCATCGTCTTGATGTTCGTGATCCTCTATTTCCTGATGATCCGTCCCCAGATGAAGCGCCAAAAAGAGCACCGTAACCTGATCGCCGCCCTGGCCAAGGGCGACGAAGTGGTCACCGCCGGCGGCATGCTCGGCAAGGTCACCAAGGTCAACGACAGCTACGTGACCGTTGAAGTCTCCGAACTGGCCGACAAGCCGGTGGAAGTGATCATGCAGAAGTCGTCGGTCTCGACCGTGCTGCCCAAGGGAACCATCAAGGCCCTGTAAGCGTCCCATAGAGCCCCGTCGGGCTCTTTTGTCCGATGGCGCCTACCGCCGCCCGCTGCGCTTGCCGCTCGGGCGGCCCTTTCATCACTCTTACATGAAGTAGCCGGCAATGAACCGCTATCCCCTCTGGAAGTACATTACGGTCCTGATCGCGGTCATCATTGGCCTGCTGTACACGCTTCCCAATTTCTACGGCGAGTCCCCTGCCGTCCAGGTTTCCAGCGCCAAAGCCACCATCAAGGTGGATCCGGCCATGCTGAGCCGGGTCGAGCAGATCCTGACGGACGCCAAGATCCCCAATGAAGGGGTCTTCTTCGAAACCAACGGTACCCTCGGCACCGTGCGCGCCCGCTTCACGTCGACCGACCTGCAATTGCAGGCCCGCGACCTGATCGACAAATCCCTGAACACCGTCGCTGGCGACCCGCACTACACCGTGGCGCTGAACCTGCTGCCCGCCTCGCCCGCCTGGATGCGCGCGATGGGCTGGTTTGCCCCCAAGCCCATGTACCTGGGCCTGGACCTGCGCGGCGGCGTGCACTTCCTGCTGCAAGTCGACATGCAAGGCGCCCTGACCGCCCGCTACGACTCGCTGGCCGCCGACGTGCGCTCGGTGCTGCGCGACCAGAAGGTCAACGTGGCCGGCGTCGAACGCTCGGGGCTAGGCGTTGCCGCCACCTTCGCCAACACGGACGACCGCGACCGCGCCATCTCGACCCTGCGCACCCGCCTGCCCGACCTGGAATTCACCGAACGCGAAGAAAACGGCAAGCAGCTGCTGATGGGCGCCCTGAACCCGGCCGCCGTCCAGCGCGTACAGGATTCGGCGCTGAAGCAGAACATCAACACCCTGCACAACCGGATCAACGAACTGGGCGTGGCCGAACCGGTCATCCAGCAGCAAGGCGCCGACCGCATCGTGGTGCAGCTGCCCGGCGTGCAGGACGTGGCCAAGGCCAAGGAACTGCTGGGCCGCACCGCCACGCTGGAAATCCGCATGGTCGACGACACCCCCACCGCGCAAGCCGCGCTGCTGGGCGGCACCGTGCCCTTCGGCTTGGAACGCTACAACGACCGCGACGGCCGTCCGATCCTGGTCCGCCGCCAGGTCGTCCTGACGGGTGAAAACCTGCAAGACGCCCAGCCCGGCCGCGACTCCCAGACCCAGCAGGCCGCCGTCCACCTGACGCTGGACTCCAAGGGCGCCCGCATCTTCCGCGACGTCACCCGCGACAACATCGGCAAGCGCATGGCCATCCTGCTGTTTGAAAACGGCAAGGGCGAAGTGGTCACGGCGCCGGTCATCCGCAGCGAAATCGCCGGCGGCCAGGTGCAGATCTCGGGCAGCATGAGCTCCGAAGAAGCCGCCGACACCGCCCTGCTGCTGCGCGCAGGCGCCTTGGCCGCACCGATGTCGATCATCGAAGAACGCACCATCGGCCCGAGCCTGGGCGCCGACAACATCTCGAAGGGCTTCCATTCGACGCTGTACGGCTTCCTGGCCATCGCCGTCTTCATCATCCTGTACTACCACCTGTTCGGCGTGTTCTCCACGGTCGGCCTGACCCTGAACGTGCTGCTGCTGCTGGCGCTGCTGTCCATGCTGCAGGCCACGCTCACCCTGCCAGGCATCGCCGCTATCGCGCTGACGCTCGGCATGGCCATTGACTCGAACGTGCTGATCAACGAGCGGATACGGGAAGAGTTGCGGGCGGGCGCCACGCCGCAGCAAGCCATCCATCAGGGGTTCGAACGCGCCTGGGGCACCATTCTCGACTCGAACCTCACGACGCTGATCGTGGGCCTGGCGCTGCTGGCCTTCGGTTCGGGCCCGATCCGGGGCTTCGCCGTGGTGCACTGCCTGGGCATCCTGACCTCGATGTTCTCGTCGGTGGTGGGCGTGCGCGCCCTGGCCAACCTGTACTACGGCCGCAAGAAGAAGCTCACCACGATCTCCATCGGTGAAATCTGGAAACCGAAGGCAAACTGAACATAAAGCGGGCGGCGCGAGCCGTCCGCCACAGCAAAGAACCGAAGGCGAAAAATGGAATTTTTCCGGATTCACCGCACTATCCCGTTCATGCGCCATGCGTTGGTGCTGAACATCATCAGTCTCGTCACGTTCATCCTGGCGGTCTTCTTCATCGTGACCCGCGGGTTCCACCTGTCGATCGAGTTCACCGGCGGCACGGTCATGGAAGTCAACTACGCCCAGACGGCGCAGCTTGAAAACGTGCGCGGCGTGGTGTCCAAACTGGGTTACACCGACTTCCAGGTGCAGAACTTCGGCACCTCGCACGACGTGATGATCCGCCTGCCGCTGCAGGAAGGCCAAACGTCGGCCACCCAGAGCGAAACCGTCATGGCGGCGCTGAAGACGGCCGATGCCGGCGTTGAATTGCGCCGCGTGGAATTCGTCGGTCCGCAAGTCGGCCAGGAGCTGCTGCATAACGGCCTGATGGCCTTGCTGGTGGTGGTGATCGGCATCATGGTCTACCTGGGCTTCCGCTTCGAATGGAAGTTCGCCGTCGCCGGCGTGATCGCCAACCTGCACGACGTGGTGATCATCCTGGGCTTCTTCGCCTTCTTCCAGTGGGAATTCTCGCTGTCGGTGCTGGCTGGCGTGCTGGCGGTGCTGGGCTACTCCGTGAACGAATCCGTGGTCATCATGGACCGGATCCGCGAGAACTTCCGCAAGTACCGCAAGGCGGACGTGCACGAAGTCATCAACAGCGCCATCACGCAGACCATCTCGCGGACCATCATCACCCACGGTTCGACGCAGATGATGGTGCTGGCCATGCTGTTCTTCGGCGGCCCCACCCTGCACTACTTCGCCATGGCGCTCACCATCGGCATCTGGTTCGGCATCTACTCGTCGGTGTTCGTCGCCGCCGCGCTGGCCATGTGGATGGGCGTCAAGCGCGAAGACCTGGTCAAGCCGGTCAAGAAGGAAGGCGAAGAAGGCGAAGTCGCCTGATCCGTCTGAAGCTTCAAACCGAAAACCCGTCGCTTGCGACGGGTTTTTTATTTGGGGCTGCCACTGTACTGCGCCTTCTTGTCCCTCTGTACGGGTACGGGCACGTCGGGATTCGCTACCATAGGGACACCATGAAACTATCCATCGATCATCTCGTCATCGCCGCGGCGGACCTTGCCAGCGGCACGCAGTACGTTGCAGACCTGCTGGGCATCGCGCCGCAAGGCGGCGGCGCCCACCCGCGCATGGGCACCCACAACCGGGTGCTGGGCATGGCCGACGGCATCTACCTGGAAGTGATCGCCATCGATCCCGACGCCCCGCCGCCCGAGCGTGCCCGCTGGTTCGGCCTGGACCAGGGAGACGTGCGCGCACGGCTCGAACAGGGCCCCTTCCTGGCGCACTGGGCGGCGCGGGTCGAAGCGCCCATGGACCTGACCCGCATGCAGGCCGAGCATCCCGAGCGCATCGCGCCCGTCATCCCCATGACCCGCGGCGACCTGCGCTGGCGCTTGACGGTACCGGACGATGGCAGCCTGCCGGTCTGGCGCGAAGCGGGCCACGCTGCGGGCGATGGCCTCCTGCCCACGCTGATCCAATGGGATGTGGACGCCTACCCTGGCATCAGCCTGCCGCGCCAGCCCCTGAAACTGGTCCGCCTGACGGGCAGCCATCCCCAGGCCGGCCTGCTGCGCCAAGGCATGACCTGGATGGGCGCCGACACCCTCATCGACCTTGAACAGGCCAGCGGCACACCGCGCCTGTGGGCCCAGATCGAGACCCCCCAGGGCCTGAAGACCCTGGCGTGACCCCACCCGACAACAACAATTCAACACCCCAAACCGGAGACATCCCCATGCCCGCCACCCGCAAGCGGTTCGACGACGAGCCCTACCTGGGCCAGTGCGACGCCACCGTCATCGCCGTCAATCCCGAGGGCATCGAACTGGACGAGACCGTGTGCTACGCGCGCAGCGGCGGCCAGGCGGGCGACAGCGGCACGCTGACCCTGGCTGACGGCCGCGTCCTGACGCTGACGGACACCGTCTACGCCAACGACCGCCAACGCATCCTGCACGTGCTGGACGGCGACGCCGCCCCCCAAGTCGGCGACCGCGTCACCGTGGCAATCGACTGGGCGCGCCGCCATCGGCTGATGCGCCTGCACACCTGTCTGCATTTGCTGGGCTCGCTGGTGCCCGCGCCGGTGACGGGCTGCAGCATTTCGCCCGATTCCGCCCGCATCGATTTCGACCTGCCCGAGTCCACGCTGGAAAAAGCGGAGCTGACCGAACGGCTGAATGCGCTGATCAATCGCAGCCTCGACGTCGCGGTCAACGGCATCACGCCCGAAGAACTGGCCGCGCAACCCGACCTGGTCCGCACCGTAGGCGCCGCGCCTCCCGCCGGCACCGCCAAGATCCGCATCATCGACATCCCCGGCGTCGACCGCCAGCCCTGCGGCGGCACGCACGTGCGCAATACGGCGGAGATCGGCGCCATCGCCGTCACCAAGATCGAAAAGAAAAGCCGCACCAACCGGCGCGTGGTGGTGGGCTTCGCGTAACGCTGCCCCCCTCCGACGCCATGAAAAAGGGCCGCGATTCAATCGCGGCCCTTTTTTCATTCGTGCGGACGTTCAGCCCTTTTTCCACCACCGCCACGGTGCGCGCAGCGGCCACTGGTACTTGCTGCACAGCACGCGAGGCGCCAGCACGTGCCCGACCAGCACGGCGATGCCGGCCGCGGTCATCACGTCGGACAGGTAGTGGTCCAGATTGACCAGCCGGCTCATCGCCACCAGCGTCGCCAGCAACAGGAAGGCGGCGCGCCAGCGCGGAGCCAGGATGCCCAGCACGACCGCCACGGCGAACGCGGCGTAGGTATGGCTGGAGGGAAAGGAATTGAACTGCTGCACGCGCGAAAAGGATTCGCCCAGCCCGTAGATGCCTTTCTCGAAAAACAATTCGGGGCGCGCCCGTGCCACCGACCGTTTCAGCACCAGCACCACCAGCCCGCCCACAGCCATCGTGGACAACATCAGCAGGCTGCCGCGCGCCATGCTGGCGTAGCTCATGCGCAAGGGGTTGCGCCAGCCGCGCGCCAGGCCGATCAGGCCGACGACGTAAAAGGCCAGCGCCACGCCGATGTACGGGCCGCTCTCGCCCATTTGCCCCACCCATTCGAAGGACTCGTTCACGCCATCGGATACCGACTGCTTGATCCAGATGGCCAACGGCAGATCCACCCAGCGCGCACAGGCGGCAGCCACAGCGGCCAGGGCAACGCCCAGCAGCAACCAGGTGGCCAACGAGAACGGATTTCGGACTTCGTCCGGCACGGGCAGGCCAGGCGCGGCGGGGGCCGCGGGAGCGGCGACCGGAGGCGTCATGGGATTGGGTGTCATCGGTACCGCTCAAGGAAAATGAGAAATATTACCGCCCGCTGAATTCCGGCCGGACCGCTATCGTAACGGCGACCGCCCGCCGCACCAAGAAACAATTTTCGCGCAAGGGTTAAAATTCGGCCTTTCCAGCCCATCAGCCCCCGGGATCTACACCCGTCACGGCGACCATCATGCAAGCAACCTCCCTGAAGCGCGGCAACGCGCGCGACGGCGGCAACGCCGCTGCCCCCCTCGCAGACGCCCCCGCAACGACCCACGCGGACACCGGCGCCGGCTCCCCCCGCAAACTGTATATCCGCACCTTCGGCTGCCAGATGAACGAGTACGACTCGGACAAGATGGCCGACGTGCTGCGTGGCGACCAAGGCCTGGAGCTGACCGACAACCCGGAAGAAGCCGACGTCATCCTGTTCAACACCTGTTCGGTGCGCGAGAAGGCGCAGGAAAAAGTCTTCTCGGACCTGGGCCGCGTGCAGCACCTGAAGAAAACGAATCCGAACCTGGTGATCGGGGTCGGCGGCTGCGTGGCCAGCCAGGAAGGCGCGGCCATCGTCAAGCGCGCGCCGTATGTGGACGTCGTGTTCGGCCCCCAGACGCTGCACCGCCTGCCCGACCTGATCGCGCGCCGCCGCGCCGAAGGCCGTTCGCAGGTGGACATCAGCTTCCCCGAGATCGAAAAGTTCGACAACATGCCGCCCCCGCGCGTCGAGGGCGCAACCGCGTTCGTCTCCATCATGGAAGGCTGTAGCAAGTATTGCAGCTTCTGCGTCGTGCCCTACACGCGCGGCGAGGAAGTCTCGCGCCCCTTCGAGGACGTGCTGGTCGAAGTGGCCGACCTGGCCGACCAGGGCGTCAAGGAAGTGACGCTGCTGGGCCAGAACGTGAACGCCTACCGCGGCAAGATGGAAGGCACGGACGACATCGCCGACTTCGCCATGCTGCTGGAGTACGTGCACGAGATCCCCGGCATCGAACGCATCCGCTACACGACCTCGCACCCCAAGGAAATGACCCAGCGCATGGTGGACGCCTACGCCCGCCTGCCGAAACTGGTGTCGTTCCTGCACCTGCCCGTGCAAGCGGGCAGCGACCGGGTGCTGGCCGGGATGAAGCGCGGCTACACCACGCTGGAATTCAAGTCGGTGGTCCGCCGCCTGCGCGCCGCCCGCCCCGACCTGACCCTGTCGTCCGACTTCATCGTGGGTTTCCCCGGCGAAACGGAAGAAGACTTCGAAAAGACGATGAAGCTGATCGAGGACGTCGGCTTCGACACCTCGTTCTCGTTCGTCTACTCGCGCCGTCCGGGCACGCCGGCGGCCGACCTGGCCGACGATACCCCGCAAGACGTCAAGCTGCGCCGGCTGCAGCGCCTGCAGGCGCTGATCAACGAGCAGGCGGCCACCATCGCCCGCAACATGGTCGGCACGCGCCAGCGCCTGCTGGTGGAAGGCCCCTCGCGACGCGACCCCAACGAACTGATGGGCCGCACCGAGAACAACCGCATCGTGAACTTCGCCGCGCCCGCGCGGCTCATCGGACAAATGGTCGACGTCATCATCACCGAAGCGCACACCAATTCGTTGCGCGCCCGGGTGGCAGACGTGGACCGCGTTCCCCAAGAGGCCGAATGACCACTCCCCGTTCCCGCGCCCGTCGCAGCATGCCCGCCGTCGTCAACCTGGACGGCGACAACACCCACCTGGCCAACCTGTGCGGCCCGCTGGACGAAAACCTGCGGCAGCTTGCCGACGGCATGGGCGTCAAGCTCTCGCGCCGCGGCAGCCGCGTCACCATCGAAGGCGAACAAGCGGAACTGGCCGGCCGGGTGCTGCGTCGCTTCCATGAACAGGCCGTGCACCGCGCCCTGTCCGTCGACGACATCCAGCTGGGCCTGGTCGAAATCGGCGTCGGGCGGCTGGAAGAGAAGCAGAAGGACGAGCCGGCGCGCGAGGCCGACCCGCTGCCCGCCCTGGACGACGAAAGCGACGGCATCGCGCTGCGCACCAAGCGCAGCGACCTGCGCCCGCGCACGCCGCGCCAGCGCGACTACCTGAACAACATCCTCAAGCACGACATCACCTTTGGCGTGGGCCCTGCCGGCACGGGCAAGACCTGGCTCGCCGTGGCCTGCGCCATCGACGCGATGGAACGCGACACGGTGCAGCGCCTGGTGCTGACCCGCCCGGCCGTCGAAGCCGGCGAGCGCCTGGGCTTCCTGCCCGGCGACCTGGCCCAGAAAGTCGATCCGTACCTGCGCCCGCTGTATGACGCGCTCTACGATCTGATGGGCTTCGAGAAGGTGCAGCGCCTGTTCGAAAAGCAGACGATCGAGATCGCTCCGCTGGCTTATATGCGCGGCCGCACGCTGAACCACGCCTTCGTCATCCTGGACGAAGCCCAGAACACCACGCCGGAACAGATGAAGATGTTCCTGACGCGGATCGGCTTCGGCAGCAAGGCCGTCATCACCGGCGACCCGTCGCAGGTGGACCTGCCGCGCGGCCAGGACAGCGGCCTGGCCCATGCGGTCAAGGTGCTGCACGACGTCCAGGGCATCGCCACCACCCGTTTCACCAGCCGCGATGTCGTGCGCCACCCGCTGGTCGCCCGTATCGTCGACGCCTACGACCGCGCCTCCGAAAATGAAGCCTGAACTGTCCCTGTCCGTCCAGTACGCAGTGGAAGAGCCCCGCCTGCCCCGCTGGCGCCTGCGCCGGTGGGCTGAACGGGCGCTGGCGGCCGCGGCGGAAGACGGCCTGGTCGAATTCTCGGCCGCCGAACTCAGCCTGCGGCTGGTCGGCACCGCCGAAGGCCGCCGCCTGAACCGGGATTTCCGCGAACGCGACTACGCCACCAACGTACTGACGTTCGAGTACGGCGTGGACCCCCTGGGCGTGGCCCGCGGCGACATCGTCATGTGCGTGCCCGTGCTGGTGCGCGAGGCCCGGGAACAGCGCAAGCCGCTGCTGGACCACGCGGCCCACCTGACGCTGCACGGCGTGCTGCATTCGCTGGGCTATGACCATATCAAGGCGCGTGACGCCAAGCGCATGGAAGCGCTGGAAACCGCCACGCTGGCGCAGATGGGCATCGCCGATCCCTACCTCGCCGCCGACTGAACGCAAGCCCGGAGCAGGCACTTCGGGTCTACCCCTAGAAATTGCGGGAAAATGGCGCCAAGCAAGACGCAGATGACGTCGATTGGCCCCATTTTCATGGCCCCCGTTACAAACGGGAAGCCAGTTTCGGTTATGCTGGCCCCTCCATAACTTGTCCTCCCGGACGATGTCTGACCCTTACCCTGCTCCCGAAGCGACCTCTGCTCGCTCAGCCAAACCCGCCACCAAATCCCTTCTAGACCGCCTGCTTTCCCTTGTGCGCCGAGAGCCCGAGGACCGCGAAGGCATCAAGGCCATTCTGGAAGCCGCGCACGACCGCAACCTGCTGGATGCGGAGTCCTACAAGATGATCAAGGGCGCGCTGGCCGTGTCCGAGGGCACCGTCGGCGACATCATGGTCCCGCGTTCGCGCATGGACCTGCTGGACGTCACCCAGCCCATCCCTTATCTCGTGGCCACGGTGATCGAAACCGCGCATTCGCGTTTCCCGGTCTACGAAGGCGACCGCGACAACATCATCGGCATCCTGCTGGCCAAGGATCTGCTGCGCTGCATGCTGGAGCCCGGCATTGAAGTGCGCACGCTGGTCCGCCCCGCCGTGTTCATCCCGGAATCCAAACGCCTGAACGTGCTGTTGCACGAATTCCGCGCCAGCCGCAACCACCAGGCCATCGTCATCGATGAGCATGGCGGCATTTCCGGCCTGGTCACGATGGAAGACGTGCTGGAGCAGATCGTCGGCGACATCGAAGACGAATTCGACGAAACCGAAGAAGACTCGATCTTCCCGGAAGGCGAAAACCAGTGGCGCGTGCTGGCCGCCACCGACATCTCGCACTTCAACGAGGTGTTCGGCTGCCAGTTGCCCGACGACGAATACGACAGCGTCGGCGGCTGGATGGGCGGCCAGTTGGGCCGCATCCCCCGCCGCGGTGACATTGCCGAATTCGACGGCCTGCGCATGGAAGTGGCGCGCGGCGATGCCCGCCGCGCCATCTGGCTGCGCGTCAAGCGCAACACCCCCACCCAAACTACCCGCCCCGCCGACGACGCATGAGCCGTACCCCGCGCAGCCGACTCCTGCGCGGCGCCGCCGGCTTGATGCTGGCGGGCGCCGTGCACGCCCTGACCTTCGCGCCTGGCCCCTTGCCGGACTGGGCGCTGGCCATCACGCAGATCCTGGCGCTGGCGGTCGCCGCGCGCGTCACCCTTAACGCCCCGTCCGCCAAACAGGCCTGGGCGCGCGGTTGGCTGTTCGCGTTCGTCACCTATGCGGTGGGCCTGTACTGGCTCTTCATCAGCATGCATCGCTACGGCGATCTGGCCGCGCCGCTGGCGGTGGCCGGGGTGCTTGCGCTGTCTTCCTTCCTGGCGCTGTTCCCCGCCACGGCCAGCGCGCTCGCGCGCCGCTACACGCCGCTGGACAACGGCGCCCCGCCCTCGCGCATCCTGGCCGCCACGCTGGCCTGGGCCGCGCTGTGGGCAGGCTTCGAATGGCTGCGGGCCGTGCTGCTGACCGGTTTCCCGTGGCTGAACATCGGTTATGCGCAGGTCGACAGCCCCATCGCCGGCTGGGCGCCCATCGTGGGTGTGCACGGCATGGCCTTCGTCGCCGCGTTCGTCGCTGCCGCCGTCGCCAGCCTGTGGCAACCGTCCCGCAAAAAGGCGATGGACTCGCGCCAGGCGCTGGCCGCCGGTATCGCGGTCGCGCTTGCGGCTGCGGGTTGGCCGCTGTCGCGCGTGGACTGGTCCTCGCCCACCGGCGATCCGCTGAACGTGCGGCTGGTCCAAGGCAACATCGAACAGTCTCAGAAGTTCGACCCGGCGCTGCTGGAACAAAGCCTGGTGCGCCACCTGGAAATGACGGCGCTGCCGCCGGCGGCAGGCGTGCCCGCGCCGCAACTGGTGATACTGCCCGAAACGGTGCTGCCGATCTTCCAGGACCAGCTGGATCCACGCGTCTGGGAAGCCTGGCGCGACGTGGCCGCGCAACGCAACATGACCATCGCCATGGGCGTGCCGCTGCACGACCGCGTCAATGGCCGCGACCGCTACACCAACAGCGTGATGGGCTTTGACGGCAATACGCCGGTCGAACAACTGGTGGCCGGCAGCACCGCCATGCGCTACGACAAGCGCCACCTCGTGCCGTGGGGCGAATATGTGCCGCCGGGATTCCACTGGTTCGTGGACATGCTGAACATCCCGCTGGGCGACTTCGACCGCGGCGGGGAGCGCCAGACGCCCTTTGCGGTGGGCGGCCAGCACATCGCCTTCAACATCTGCTACGAGGACCTGTTCGGCCCCGACCTGCTGCCGGCATTGCTGCCCGGCCCGAATGGCGAACCGGGCGCGACCATTCTGGTCAACGTCAGCAACCTGGGGTGGTTTGGCGATTCCTGGGCTTTGCGCCAGCACCTGCAGATCGGCCGGCTGCGCACCATAGAGACCGCGCGCCCCATGCTCACGGCGACCAACACCGGCATCACCGCCGCCATCGATGCCAAGGGCCATGTCGCCGCCCAGCTCGCGCCTTTGCAGGCAGGCGTGCTGCCAGTGTCCGTGCAAGGCATGACGGGCCTGACGCCCTACGCGCGCTTCGGCGACAAGATCGCGTTGGCGCTGGTAGGCCTGGCGCTGATCGCCGCCTTCGGCAGCAGCCGCAAAACGCGCCGCGGCTGATCCGGCCTCAGGCGAACAGGTTGGCGGGCAGCTTGCCGCTGTCTTCCGGCGGGCGCAGCGGTCCGGCGCCCGCGCCCGTCAACTCGATCGCCGCTGCGACGGCATCCAGGTCGTCGGCATCCAGCTCCAATTCCGCAGCCCCCAGCAACCCATTGACCTGTGCGGCGCTGCGCGCGCCGACGATGGCGCCCGTTACCCCGGGCCAAGCTAGCGTCCACGCGGCAGCCACCGCCGCAACCGTCGTGCCATGCCGTTCGGCGATGGGTTTCAAGGCGTCGGCCAGAGCCAGATTGCGCGTCAGGTTCGGCGGCACGAATTCCGGATGGCGCGCACGCCAGTCGTCCGCAGGCAAGGCACGGGCGCGCTCCGCCGAAAAACCGCCTGTGAGCAGGCCGGATTGCATCGGGCTGTAGACGATCACGCCGACGTCGTGCGCCGCGCACCACGGAATCAGGTCGGCTCCGGCCGCGCGCTGGATCGCCGAAAATGGCGGTTGCAAGGAATCCACGTGGCCCAGCGCTTCGGCATCCTGCAATTGCGCCAGGTTGTGGTTCGACAGGCCGATCGCGCCCACCTTTCCCGCCTGCTTCAAGTCCAGGAGTTCCTGCCAGTACCGCTCGATCGGCGTGCCGTCGCCCGCCGGCCAATGCATCTGGTAGAGGTCGATGCGCTCGACCCCCAGCCGCCGCAACGAATCTTCGATTTCGCGTCGGATGCTGGCGGGCGCGCCCGTGCGCCGTGGCGTCGCCATCGGGTTGTCGGCGGACCACGTCAGCCCGCACTTCGTGAAGACGTAAGGCCTGTCGCCAGGCGCCATCTGCGCCAGCGCCCGCCGCACGATTTCTTCTGAATGGCCGAGTCCGTAGACCGCCGCGGTATCGATCCAGTTGATGCCCCGGTCCACCGCCAGGCGGATGGCGGCGATGGAATCGGCGTCGTCCTGCGGCCCCCAGCCCACCGCCCAGCCATTGCCGCCGATGGCCCAGGCGCCCAACCCGATACGCGTGATGGCCATGCCGCTCTGCCCAAGCGGCCGGGTGGGAAACGAAGTCTGTGTGCTCATGCCTGGTACCCGTGTGAATACGACCGAAATTTTTCACGCGAAAATCGCATGATGAATAAAAAATTTCACTCCCACCATAGCATCCGCACAAGTCTTTGATTTTCTTGGAATCTGCATCAATCGACCCGAGCCTGCCGTTCACCAAATCGCGCACAAAATGCGCAAAAATGGCCATCCTGCCCCAATTTTTTTGCCTGTTTTACGCTTTTTGCCGCAAAGCGACTTGCACACCCGATTTTGTTCGTGCATAATCTCGTTTCTTCGCCAACGGCACTAAACAAAACCGGCAACGAACTACGAAAAAGCGCACCATAAAACGTGTGTTTCGATCGTAAAACGTAGCAGGAATTGATTAGAAGAACGGGGGTATAGCTCAGCTGGGAGAGCGCTTGCATGGCATGCAAGAGGTCAGCGGTTCGATCCCGCTTACCTCCACCAGCCAACAGCGAAGAACGTAGTTTGTAAGTCCAAGTCCCCTTCGTCTAGAGGCCTAGGACATCACCCTTTCACGGTGAGTACAGGGGTTCGAATCCCCTAGGGGACGCCAGTTTTCTGGCATGCAGGTTGCAGTAAAGCAGTAGATAAGTGCAGTTGAAGTGACAAAGTAGTTGAGTAAGCCGCTGCGGAGCGGTAGTTCAGTTGGTTAGAATACCGGCCTGTCACGCCGGGGGTCGCGGGTTCGAGCCCCGTCCGCTCCGCCAAAAGCTCTCTCGCTCTGAGTCTTTCAAGAGCTCCGTCTTCGGGGCTTTTTGCTTTTATAGAGTGTGAGACCTTGTTGTCTGCAGTGTGGGACATCAGGGCGCCCTGGGGGGTATAGCTCAGCTGGGAGAGCGCTTGCATGGCATGCAAGAGGTCAGCGGTTCGATCCCGCTTACCTCCACCAGTACGCAGTACCGTAGTAAAGTTGTTTAGCAGTTCTGTTCAGTTCAGGTCCCCTTCGTCTAGAGGCCTAGGACATCACCCTTTCACGGTGAGTACAGGGGTTCGAATCCCCTAGGGGACGCCAGTTTTCTGGCATGCAGGTTGCAGTAAAGCAGTAGATAAGTGCAGTTGAAGTGACAAAGTAGTTGAGTAAGCCGCTGCGGAGCGGTAGTTCAGTTGGTTAGAATACCGGCCTGTCACGCCGGGGGTCGCGGGTTCGAGCCCCGTCCGCTCCGCCAAGCACTTTGTGCTTGATCGCATGGCAGCACATCGCTGAAGCTCCGGATTCCGGAGCTTTTTGCTTTTCTGCGCCCGCCGCACTCTCTACCCTCCCCCCCGCCGCGAAGACTCGTCCGTTTTGCTCTCTGGACAGCAGCGTCATGCGCCTTCATCCTGTGTGCTCATGCATGCGAACCGAAGAGGCCTACGTGACCGAAAACGCCGCCACACCCCAAGCGCATCGCCAGCACCTGCAGAGCATCATCGCGGGCTTGAATGAAGGCATCATCGTGCTCGAACCTGACGGCACGATCGCCTGGGCCAACGACAGCGCGCTTGAACTGCACGGCATCAATACCCTCGAAGAACTGGGCCACACCCCCGCCGGCTACCGCAAGCGCTACACGCTGACCTATCGCAACCATCATCGCGTTGCCGCCCGCCAATATCCGCTGGACCGGCTGGCCGCGGGCGAACCGTTCGACGACCTGCTGGTGGATCTGGGCCGCAAGGACGACGAGGAATTCCTGCGCAATCTGCGCGCCCGCGGCCTGAATCTGGACAGCGAAAACGGTATCGACTACCGCGTGCTGATCCTGCACGACCAGACTGCGCAACTGAACGCCGAACAACGCTTCGAACGCACCTTCGGCGCCAACCCGGCGCCGGCGCTGATCTGCCGGTTGTCCGATCTGCGCTACGTGAAGGTGAACGACGGGTTCCTGGAGATGACGGGCTACGCGCGCGAGACAGTCCTGGGGAAGTCCGCCTACGAGCTGGACGTGCTGGATGGCGGCGAGGACAAGGAAGCGGCGGTCGCCAAATTGAATGAAGGCCAGACCATCGCGCAACGCGAAGGCGTGGTGAAGATGGCCGATGGTGGCGCGAAATTCGTGATGGTGGCTGGACAGCCCATCGATATGCAGGACGAGCCCTGCATGCTGTTCACCTTCATCGATCTGGAGGCGCGCAAGCGCACCGAAGTCGCGCTGCGTGAAAGTGAAGAGCGCTTCTCCAAGGCGTTCCGCCTGGCGCCGGTGCCGATGGCCGTGTGCGAAGGCGACACCCTGCACGTGCTGGACATCAACGAAGCGTTCGCGGCGGTCACGGGCGCGGTGCCCGAGGCCAGCGTAGGCCAAGCCCTGACCGATTTGGGGCTGCAGCCGTACGACGGCATGGCCGCCAGCCTGAAGCGGGGAGAAAGCGCCCGCAACCGCGAAGCCACGCTCAGCACGCAGGACGGCGGCAAGCTGGACTGCCTGGTGTCCGCCGAACCGGTGATGATCGGCGGCGAGCACCGACTGCTGATCGTGATGCAGGACATCACCGAGCGCAAACGCTCCGAGACCGAACTCCTTGCCGCGATCGAGGCGGTGATGCAGGACACGTCATGGTTCAGCCGGGGCATCATTGAAAAGCTGGCCCAACTACGCGAACCCGCCCCGGCGACACGCGACGTCGCGGAGCTGGCGCAGTTGACCACTCGCGAGCGCGAGGTGCTGGGCCTGTTGTGCCAGGGCCATGACGACGACGGCATCGCCAAGAGCCTGAAGCTGTCGCGCAACACCGTGCGCAACCATGTCGCCACGATCTACAGCAAGATCGGCGTGCATCGGCGCAGCGCGGCGATCGTGTGGGCGCGGGACCGGGGCATCACCGGCCACGAATCGACCCGTATCCGGGCCAAACCGGGCAAGGAATAGGTAGCCCGGCCAGAATTTACAATTGGAATCAAAATACTCGGGGGTGCGGCGTCAGCGGAGATGACGCCGCGTTAATCCTCGGCAGCGCCCAAGATCTGCTATTTCCAGCAAATCAAGCGCTAACTCTCCCGCATTTTCCGCGTCTTCCCCTGCATTGCGCAAACCCTGCGCAGGTTCTTACGATCCGCCGATCCCGCCCTTGCTTTCCGGCAAGCGGCGCGAATCCCGCAAGACCGACAGGAGCCCGTACATGCAGACCGCCTACATCCCCGTGCCGACGACGTCCAAGCACTTGCCCGCGCCCGCCTGGAGCGCCGTCGACGTGATGGCGCTTTACGAGCTGCCCTTCATGGACCTGGTGCATCGCGCCCAACAGGTCCACCGCGCCCACTTCGATCCGAACACCATCCAGCTGTCCAGCCTGCTGTCGATCAAGACCGGCGGCTGTCCCGAGGATTGCGCGTATTGCCCGCAGTCCTCGCACTACGACACCGGACTGGACGCCGACAAGCTGATGCCGCTGGCGGACGTGGTCGCCGCCGCCCGCGCCGCCCAGGCAGGCGGGGCGCAACGCTTTTGCATGGGCGCCGCCTGGCGCAGCCCGAAGCCGCATCACCTGGAAGCCGTGGCCGAGATGGTCACCGCCGTCAAGGCTCTGGGCCTGGAAACCTGCGTCACGCTGGGCATGCTGCGCGACGGCCAGGCCGAACAGCTGAAAGAGGCCGGCCTGGACTACTACAACCACAACCTGGACACCTCGCCCGAGTTCTACGGCAAGATCATTTCCACCCGCACCTACCAGGACCGCCTGGATACGCTGGACCGCGTGCGCGACGCCGGCATCAATGTGTGTTGCGGCGGCATTGTGGGCATGGGCGAGTCGCGGCGCGAACGCGCCGGCCTGATCGCGCAACTGGCCAGCATGGAGCCTTACCCCGAGTCGGTGCCGATCAACAATCTGGTGCAGGTCGAAGGCACGCCGCTGGCCAATGTGGAAGCCCTGGATCCCTTCGAATTCGTGCGTACCATCGCCGTTGCGCGCATCACCATGCCGCGGGCGGCGGTACGCCTGTCGGCCGGCCGCGAAACGATGGACGACGCGCTGCAGGCGCTGTGCTTCATGGCGGGCGCCAACTCCATGTTCTACGGCGATGCGCTACTGACCACCGCCAACCCGCAGATGGAAGCCGACCAGCGCCTGCTGCAGCGCCTGGGCATGCGGGTGGACGCGTCGCAGCATCATCAGCAGCACGCCGAAGGCCAAACGTGCCGCTGACGCCTGGCGTGCTGTATCTGCTGGCCAGCGTCACGTGCAGCGTCACCGTCGCGGTACTGCTGAAGCTGGCCCGCCGGTACGAGGTGGACGTGCGTCAGGCGGTCGCCGTGAATTATGCGGTAGCCGCCCTGCTCTGCTGGGGCGTGCTGCGCCCGGATCCGTCCACCTTGGTGACGCCGCACACGCCCTGGGCCGTCCTCGCCGCGCTGGGCGTGCTGCTGCCCAGCGTCTTCCTGGCGATGGCGGCAGCGGTGCGCCACGCCGGCATCGTGCGCAGCGACGCGGCGCAGCGCCTGTCGCTGTTCATTCCCCTGCTAGCCGCGTTCCTGTTGTTCGGTGAACCCGTCAGCGGCCGCAAGATGGCGGCAATCCTGCTGGCATTCAGCGCGCTGGCCTGCCTGCTGCGCCGCCCTGCCCTCAGCGCGCAAACGTCCGCGGACAGCCGCGCGGCCTGGCTCTGGCCCCTGGTGGTCTGGGCGGGATATGGAGTGATCGACATCCTGTTCAAGCAAGTCGCGCGCGCCGGCACCGCCTTTGGCGGCGGCCTGTTGCTGGCCTTCGTGCTGGCGGGCCTGCTGATGCTGGGATTCCTGCTGTGCCGCCGGGTGCGCTGGGAGCGCCGCCATCTGCTGGCGGGCGTGGCGCTGGGTCTCGCCAACTTCGGCAACATCCTGACCTACATCCGCGCCCACCAGTCACTGCCCGAACACCCGGCGCTGGTGTTCGCGTCCATGAACATGGGCGTGATCACGCTGGGCACGCTGGTGGGAGCATTGGCCTTCCGCGAGCCGCTGACCCGCGTCAACCTGCTGGGCATCGCCCTGGCGCTGGCCGCCATCGTGCTGATGGCGCCCTGGTAGGCGCGCAAGCCTCAGGTTCCGGTGCGTCGCTCGCGTTCGACGGCGTTTTCGTCCTGGGATGCGTCGGTGTCGGCCGCCGAGGCGCCGGTTGCGCCAACATGGGTTGCATCCGCGTCGGCAGCGGACGGCTCAACGGCCGCCGGCGTGGGCGCCGCCGACGGATCAGGCTGCACCATTTCCATGGCGATATCGTTTTCGGGGTCCACGCGCGGATCCAGCACCGCCGCCGCGGGCGAGCTTTGCAACGTGTCTGGCATGGGCACGAAGTGGGTCGGCGCTTCGTCGACCTGGTGCGCGCCGGTGACGCGCGTGGGGCGCACCTGCCAGACCAGGATCAGCGCGCACGCCGAAATGAAGACGTAGTACATGCTGGGGCCGGCCAAGGACATGAGCAGACCGGCCACCATGGGGCCAATGCAGGCGCCCACGCCATAAGTCATGAGCAGCACGGCCGACAGGCTGACGCGGCGCTCGGACTCGACGTGGTCGTTCGCGAATGCGGCGCCCAGCGGATACAGGGTGAACTGCAGCACGCCGAAGACGCACGACAAGGCCACCATCGCCCAGTACGGCAAGACCAGCCAACCCCACATCACGGTGGGCAGCAGCACCAGCAACAAGGCGTTGAAGCGAATCAGGCCGGCGCGGTTGATGCGGTCGGACAGCCAGCCCATCGGCCATTGCGACAGCAGGCCGGCGGTGACGGCGGCGGCCACGAAGATCGCGGCCTGGGACGTGGACAAGCCATGCTTGGCGCCGTAGACGGCCGCCAGGCCATAGAACGCCCCGGAAAGGTTGCCCGCCACGAACAGCACCGTCATCGACAACGGCACGCGGCGCATGAAAAAACGGATGTCCAGCGGCGCCGGCAGCGGCGTGGGCGGGTGCGAACGGGCCGTGACGGCGATCGGCACCAGGCACAGCACCAGGCACATGGCCACCAGGGTCAACGGCCGCAGGTCCAGCGTGGCATAGGCCGTGAGCGCCAATTGCCCCAGCACCGTGCCCAGGCCGGACACCACCATGTAGACGGAAAACACGCGGCCGCGCTGATGGTTTTCCGTCTGCTCGTTCAGCCAGCTTTCGATGACCATGAATTCGGTCACCATCACCACGCCGGAGATGATGCGGAACACCAGCCACAGCGGCATGGAATCGACCAGCGTCTGCGCCAGGATCATGCTGGTGGCAATGGCTGCACAGGCGACGAACGCCCGGATATGGCCCACGCGGATGATGAGCCTGTGCCCAAGCCGCGCCCCGCACACCAGGCCCAGGTAGTAGCCGGCGATCAACACGCCGATCCACACCTCGCTGACCGACTGCGCAGTCAGGCGCAAGCCCATGTAGGTGTTGAACAGACCCGTGCCGATAAGCATCAGCAAGGTCGCGAAATACAGCGACGAGAAAGAAGAGAGGGTGGCGAGCATGGCGTTGGCAACCGCTGCTGGCATTAGCACGGCAGGCTGCAACGGCAGCCCGCCGCGTTGAGCGGTAAAACAGGAACTTGCGTTAGATCAGGCTTGCGACAACATCGTGGCGGCGTCGCTGACTTCGAACTTGCCAGCCGCTTCCACGTTCAGGTGCTTGACCACGCCGTCGACGATCAGGGCCGAGTAGCGCTGCGAACGCACGCCCATGCCGCGTGCGACCAGATCCAGTTCCAGGCCGAGTTCCTTGGTCCACAGCGCCGAGCCGTCAGCCAGCATGCGGACCTTGCCGTCGGTCTTTTGCTCGCGGCCCCAGGCGCCCATGACGAATGCGTCGTTGACGGACACGCACCAGATTTCATCCACGCCCTTGGCCTTCAGCGCAGCGGCTTGCTCCACATAGCCCGGCAGATGCTTGGCCGAGCAGGTCGGGGTGAAAGCGCCCGGAACGGCGAACAGCGCGATGGTCTTGCCGCGGGTCAGGTCGGCGACCTGGAACGCGTTGGGGCCCAGCGAGCAGCCGGCGGTTTCGGTTTCGATGAATTCGGTCAGGGTGCCATCCGGCACGCGGTCGCCGACTTTGATCGTCATGTAAATCTCCAGGATGTAGGGGGTGTTGCATTGAGGCAGGAGCGCCTCACATCCTCCATCATAGTTCCTGCGCGGCCCGCCTGCTGCCCAATAACGCCCGGGAAAAAAAGATGCACAGTCTGAAACGACTCCACACCCCCGCATCACCGCATGGAAACGGCGGCTTGCCATAATGATGTAGTAACCCACGCCCGCCGCGCCGGCATCGACCGGCGTGCAGGCATCAAGCGGAGATTCACCGATGCGCAAGATCTTGACTGGCCTGGCCTGGATCCTGGCCACCGCCGCCGCCCCGGCCTGGGCGGCCCCGGACGCGAACGAACAGGCCCAATACGATTCCTTCGTCGTCGCCGCCGGCGCCTCCAACGGCGCCGCCCGCGCCTGCGGGGCGTCCGAACCCGACCTGGCCCAGCACCAGGCGACCGCCAAGAAGAACCTGACGCAGTACGCGCAGGAGTACGGGTTTTCTACAAGCGGCTACGAGGCGCTTTATCAAAAGGGGTTGACCGAAGGCAAGACCATGATGGATGAGATGAAGCGGTCCGGCGTCGACGGGTGCCGGGGGGTACTCGGGAGCTTTCAGAACGAGCGCGTGATCAGTTACGAGGATATGAAGAGTGCGCTGGCTGAGGTGAGCGATGGGTTACCGGGGGAGAGTGCGCAGTAGTTTTTTTGGTTGTTTTTTGGTTGTTTTTAGCGTTGGAGGTTGGGTTCTTTAGACGCCCGGCGCGGCGGTGGCCCGGGGCGCGGGGGGCAACGATTGCGGTCCGGAGCCTTCGCTCCGGACTTCCCCCTTGTCATCCTCGTTGTTGCCTGCGGCAACTGCCTTCGGATTCCCTCGGGCTGATCGACGCCCCCCGCACCCCGGGCCACCGCCACGCCGGGCTCTGATAGTTGCAATCTGGCGTCAGCCAGGACGGACGGGGCTCTTGAGGTTCTTGCGCACGGTGGGGTGGATGGGAAGATCTTGCGGTGCCCGCCCCCGGCCGGCCGCGCGGGCGGCCTTGGGGGGCTTACGCGGTGTCTTGCGTCGTGAGGATACTGATCGCATGGCACGTGTGGGCTGGCGCCGTCGCCGGCCCCATGATGGGTTGCGCGCGATGGGCGTTCCTATCCTGATGCCGGATGTGCCGCGCTCCACCTCCCCCAGTGTCTAAGGAGCCATCAGCAGACCACTCCCCGCAAGCGCGCAAGCGACCACTGCCCCGACGCACTACACCACGTATGCCGATTGCAGCCGCCCGCGCGGCTGCAATCGGCGGGCAACGCAGCACTCGGCATCAAGCACAGATCTAGCAGCGCCCCAGACCGAGACGGCGGCAGCTCGTCGGCGGTGTCGCCATGACGGCGCGCAACCTTGATGCGCCCGAGGGAATCCGAAGGGAGCCGAAGGCGGACGAGGATGACAACGGGGGAGTCCGGAGCGAACGCTCCGGACCGCAATCGTGGGCGCGCGCCGTCATGGCGACGGCGTCGATGGGCGACCTACGAAGCCCCCCCAGCCGCCACAGAGCTCCCTCAGCCAAGGCCGTTTTGCTTGAACCAATCCAGCATCCGCGTCCACGCCTGCTCCGCTTCCGCCTTTCGATAAGACGGCCGATAATCCGCATGGAAGGCGTGCGGCGCGTCGGGGTAGACGTCGATTCTTGATGCCTTGGCCGGCGCCGGCCCCTTTGCCAGTTCGATCCGCATGCGGTCCACGT
>NZ_DBHKZA010000061.1:37940-39963 GCF_057314935.1 Achromobacter sp. | reverse complement strand
CCGAAGAAGCCCGCCAATACGCCGAGGTCGCGCGCCGCTATGGGTTCCTGGCCTCGCGCGGGTCGGATTTCCATAGCCCCAAGGAAAGCCGGATGGACCTGGGCCGTTTGCCGCCGCTGCCGTCCGACTTGAAGCCGGTCTGGCACGACTGGTTCTGACGCGGGCGGCTAGCGCCGCCCATCCTGCAAGCCATCGATTGTGAGCGCGCCCTTGCGGCGCATGCGCCATGAACAAAGCCTTTGTTAAAGAGTCCGACAACGAGGACGACGACGATCTGCCGCAAGCCCAGGCGTTGCCGGCAGGCACCAAGAACTACATGACCCCCGAGGGCTATGAACGCCTGCGCGGCGAACTGACGCATCTGATGAACGTGGAGCGCCCGTCCGTCGTGCAAGTGGTGTCCTGGGCGGCGTCCAACGGCGACCGATCCGAGAACGGCGATTACCTGTACGGCAAGAAGCGCCTGCGCGAGATCGACCGCCGCATGCGCTTTTTGACCAAGCGGCTGGATATCGCCGAAGTGGTCGACCCCGCCGCGCAACCCAACCGCGACCAGGTGTTCTTCGGCGCCACGGTGTCGTATTCGGACAAGGCCGGCGAAGACCACACGGTCACTATCGTGGGCGTGGACGAGGCCGAACCGCTGGCGGGCAAGATCAGCTGGATTTCGCCGGTGGCGCGCGCGCTGATCAAGGCGCGCGAAGGCGATACGGTCGTGCTGCGCACGCCGGGCGGCATCGAAGAGCTGGATATCCTGGAAGTCAGCTACCCCTAGCCCAAAAAGGAAACAGGCGCCAGCTTGTGGCCGGCGCCTGTTTGGTTGGGAGGGATCTGACGTCCCTGCCTCGGTGTGGCGGCTTGCGCCGTCGTTCCCCTGGGGCTTGCTGCTAATTCAATTCCTCTGGTCCGCGCCGCTTACTTCTTGCGCGCCGCGATCGACTTTTCGGCCATGTTGACCAGGTCTTCGCCGATCTGCTTCTTCCACTTGTCGTAGACGGGCTGGGTGACCTTGGCGAAGGCGTCGTGCTCGGCTTGCGACAGCGACGTCACGGTCACGCCGTGGCCTTCGATCTCTTTCAGCAGCGACGGGTCTTCGGGCGTGACGCCCTTGCGCGCGATCACGATCTGCTGCTTGCCGGCGTCAAGCGCGGCCTGGCGCACGATGTCGCGGTCTTTTTCCGACCAGGAATTCCAGACCTCGCGGTTGACCACGAAGATCAGCGGGTCGGCCACGTAGTTCCACAGGGTCAGGTATTTCTGGCCCACGGTGTACAGCTTGGAGCCCGTGTAGATGGACAGGGGGTTTTCCTGGCCGTCCACCGCGCCGCTGGCCAGCGCGGGCTGCGCGTCGGCCCAGCTCATCTGCGTGGGGTTGGCGCCCAGCGCCGTGAAAGTGTCGATGTACAGCGGCGAACCCACCACGCGCAGCTTCATGCCCTTCATGTCTTCGGGCTTCTTGATGTCGCGCTTGGAGTTGCTGAGCTGGCGGTAGCCGTTTTCGCCCCAGGCCAGCGGCACCACGCCCGCCTTCTCGATCAGCTTGAACATTTCCTTGCCCACGTCGCCTTGCACCAGCGCGTCGATCGCGGCGTAGTCAGGCATCAGGAAGGGCAGCGAGAACAGGTTCAGCTGCTTGACCTGCGGCGACCAGTTGATGGTGGAGCCCACCGCCATGTCGATCACGCCCTGGCGGATCGCGGTGAATTCGCGGGTCTGGTCGCCCTGGACCAGCGAGGTGCCCGGATACACCTTGATGTT
This sequence comes from Achromobacter sp., assembly GCF_057314935.1. Classification (NCBI taxonomy): domain Bacteria; kingdom Pseudomonadati; phylum Pseudomonadota; class Betaproteobacteria; order Burkholderiales; family Alcaligenaceae; genus Achromobacter; species Achromobacter sp. The sequence continues at coordinate 38,205 of NZ_DBHKZA010000061.1, read as the reverse complement.
GATGCGGCCCTGGGTGCGTTCGCGCACCAGGTTGGACCAGATTTCGGCGCCCTGGCCCCACGGGAAGGTGGTGCCCACGACGATGGACAGCTTGTATTCGGGTTTGTAGTTCTGCGCGATGGCAGGCGCCGTGCCGACCACGGCGGCGGCGCACAGCGCGGCGCCGATCAGGTTGCGGAAGTTCATGCGATGTCTCCTCTCTTTGCGAGTGTGTCTGTTGTTGTCTTGAGATCCAGCACTTCGATAACCCAGCTTCAATAGCCCA
>NZ_DBHKZA010000061.1:27471-37840 GCF_057314935.1 Achromobacter sp. | reverse complement strand
CCCAGCTTCAATAGCCCAACTTGTGCGGCAGCCACAGCGCCAGCTGCGGGAACACCAGCACCGCCACCAGCACCAGGAACATGGCGCCCAGCAGCCACACCACCCAGCGCACCGTCGACTCCATCGGCACGCGCGCGATGCGGCACGACACCATCAGGTTCACGGCAAGCGGCGGGGTGAACTGGCCCAGCGCCACCTTCAACGTCAGGATCACGCCGAACCACACCGGATCCCAGCCGTAGGCGTTGGCGATCGGCATCAGCAGCGGCACGAAAATCAGGAAGATCGAGATCCCGTCCAGGAACATGCCCACCGTCATCAGCAACAGGATCAGCAGCGACAGCACGCCCCATTCGCCCAGTCCGGAATTGACGATGGCGTTGGTGATCGGGTCGATCACGCTCAGCGTGGACAGGGCCCAGGCGAAGATGCCGGCCAGCGTCACCACCAGCATGATCACGGCGGACAGCTCGGCAGCTTCGCGCAGGATGGTGTAGAGGTCGCGGAACTTGATCGTGCGGTGGATGAAGCCGCCCACGAACAAGCCGTAGAACACGGCGACGACCGCGGCCTCGGTGGGCGTGAACCAGCCCATGCGCATGCCGCCCAGGATCAGCACCGGGGCGGCCAGGCCCCACGACGCTTCGCGCAGGCTGGCCCAGAAGGGCGGGCGCGGCAGGTGGGATTCCAGCGCGCCCATCTTGTACTTGCGAGACAGCCAGACGGCAGGCACGATCAGCGCCAGGCCGGCCAGGATGCCCGGAATCATGCCGGCGGCGAACAGCGCGGGCACCGAGGCGCCCGGCACAAGCACCGAGTAGATGATGAAGGCGACCGACGGCGGGATCAGGATGTCGGTGGCAGCGCCCGCGGCCACGATCGAGGCCGAGAACGAGCCCGGATAGCCCGCGCGCGACATGGCGGTGATCATCACGGCGCCCACGGCGGCCGCGCAAGCCGGTCCCGACCCCGAGATGCCGCCCAGGAACATGGCCACCGCGATGGACACCAGCGGCAGCATGCCGGGGCCGCGGCCCACGATGGCGATGGCGAAGTCCACCAGGCGCTTGGCCACGCCCGACCGGTCGAAGATGGAGCCGACCAGCACGAACATGGGGATGGCCAGCAGCGGGTACTTGGCCAGGCCGGCGTAGAAGTTCTGCGGCACGGTCAGCAGGCCATACCAGGGCGTGTCCAGGTTGGACAGCACGATGGCGACGGTGCCGCCGATGCCCAGCGCCACGCCGACCGGCACCCCGATCAGCATCAGGACGATGAAGACGATAAAGAGGATGGAGGCGATCATTTGGCGTGGTTCCCGGCGCCGCGCGCGATGCGGCGGAGGATGCCGAGGGTGCGCAGCGAAATCGCCGCGGCCATCACGGGCAACCAGATCGAATACCACCAGGTCGGCACGCCGATCGCGGGGGAGGTCTCTTCATAGATGAATTCGTCCGACACGAGCTTCACCGACAGCACGGTCAGCAAGACGAAGAACGCCAGCACGCAACTGTTGGCGATCAGCGCCATGATGCGTTGGCGGCGCGGCGAACCGTTGTCCGCCAGGATCTCGATACGGATGTGGTGGTTGCGCACGAAGGCCACGCTGCCGCCGGCCATCGTCAGCACGATCAGCAGGAACACCGAGATCTCTTCCGTCCAGGCGAAAGACTGGTCGGTGAAATAGCGCACCAGCACGTTCGTGAAGGTGATCAGCGCCAGCGTGGCCAGCAAGATCACGGCCAGCCAGTCTTCGATGGCCAGCGGCACCTTCACGGCGGGATCTGCTTCAACGGGGAGGATCGGTTCGACAGGCTCGGCGGGGGCTTCGGGGCGGGACATGGGGTGAGGCGACGGCTTCGGCGCTTGACGCGCGTTCTATGTTCTATGAATAAGTCGCTGCATCCTACCGTTGCCCCGCAGACGCGATAGTTCGTGTTTTCCCGTGGTGCGGGGCGGCAACAACATGCTGCATTGCACCAGAGCCGCCGCTTCGCAAGGCCGCGGCCTCGGATAAACCACGTTCGCGTCGGGGCTTTACTGGAATATTGCTGCGCACCAATCCAGTGCGCGCCGCTCGGAATTCTTTTGTAACACCGGACAAAACGGCGGGTTCGAACGCTTCTTGAACAAGCGCTCCGGGAAAACCCCCTAAACAGGTAAAATCACTTTTTGCACCCATCCTTATACGGCGCCCGCATCGTGTCCCTAGTTCAGCATCTGCCTGGTTCCTCCGTCCTGTCCTCCTTTCGTCGTGATCGCCTTCTTGCGCAACTGAAGGAAGCCGGCCTGCCGGTGGCCGACATCTCCGCCCGTTACGAGCACTTCGTCAGCACCGACGCCGCCCTGACGGCCGAACAGCAGCAACACCTGACCCAACTGCTGGATTACGGCACGCCCAGCACGGCCGACGTGCCGGCCAAGAGCCTGTCCCTGCTGGTCATTCCGCGCCTGGGCACCATTTCCCCGTGGGCCAGCAAGGCCACCGACATCGCCCACAACTGTGGCTTGTCATCGGTGCACCGCATCGAACGCGGCGTGCGCTACGTGATCACCCCGGAACGTGGCCTGCTGGGCACCAAGTCGTTTGACGACGCCATGCTGGCGCGCGCGGCCGACTGCCTGCACGACCGCATGACCGAAACCGTGGTCGACGCCGGCTTCGACGGCCAGGCGCTGTTCCAGACGCTGGCCGGCAAGCCGATGCGCACCGTGGGCGTCCAGGCCAACGGCGTGCAGGCGTTGGCCGAAGCCAACGTCTCGCTGGGCCTGGCCCTGTCCGAAGACGAAATCGAATACCTGGCCAAGTCGTTCACCGACCTGGGGCGCGACCCCACCGACGTCGAACTGATGATGTTCGCGCAAGCCAACAGCGAACACTGCCGCCACAAGATCTTCAACGCCGAATGGGTGATTGACGGCCAGGAACAGCCCAACACGCTGTTCGGCATGATCCGCGCCACGCACAAGGCGCAGCCGGAAGGCACGGTCGTCGCCTATTCGGACAACGCCGCCATCATGGAAGGCGGCCCCGCGCAGCGCTTCCAGGCGGGCGTGCCCGGCGTGACGGGCGAGGGCGCCGACGGCGCCAAGTACATCCGCCGCGACACCACCGTGCACACCCTGATGAAGGTGGAAACGCACAACCACCCGACCGCCATCGCGCCGTTCCCCGGCGCGTCCACGGGCGCGGGCGGCGAAATCCGCGACGAAGGCGCCACCGGCCGCGGCTCCAAGCCCAAGGCCGGCCTGACGGGCTTCACCGTGTCGCACCTGCGTTTCGACGACGCGCTGCAACCCTGGGAAGCCGACCACCACGGCCTGCCCGAACGCATCGCGTCGCCCCTGTCCATCATGATCGACGGCCCCATCGGCGGCGCGGCGTTCAACAACGAATTCGGCCGGCCCAACCTCTTGGGCTACTTCCGCTCATTCGAGCAGACCGCCGGCGGCACGCGCTGGGGCTATCACAAGCCCATCATGATCGCGGGCGGCCTGGGCAGCATCGACGCGGGCCTGACGCACAAAGACGTGATCCCCCCTGGCGCGCTGCTGATCCAGCTGGGCGGCCCGGGCTTCCGTATCGGCATGGGCGGCGGCGCCGCCTCCAGCATCAGCATGGGCAGCAACTCGGCCGAACTGGACTTCGATTCCGTCCAACGCGGCAACCCGGAAATCGAGCGCCGCGCGCAGGAAGTCATCGACCGCTGCTGGCAGCAGGCCGAGAACAACCCCATCATCGCCATCCACGACGTGGGCGCGGGCGGTTTGTCCAACGCTTTCCCGGAACTGGTCAACGACGCCGGCCGCGGCGCCATTTTCGATCTGAAGCGCGTGCCGCTGGAAGAGTCGGGCCTGTCGCCCGCCGAAATCTGGAGCAATGAATCGCAGGAACGTTATGTCCTGTCGATTCTGCCGAAGGACCTGGAACGCTTTGACGCCATCGCGCGCCGCGAACGCTGCCCGTACGCGGTCGTGGGCGTAGCCACCGAAGAACGCCAACTGCGCGTGGTCGACGGCGAGGGCCTGCCCGGCCTGGACACCCTCCGCCCGCAAGGCGACGCCGAAGTGCGCCCCGTTGACGTGCCGATCGACGTGATCCTGGGCAAGCCGCCGCGCATGACGCGCGACGTGCGCCGCCTGCCCGGCGTGTCCGCGCCGCTGGATCTGGCCGGCATCGATCTCACCGAAGCGGCCTACCGCGTGCTGCGCCACCCGACCGTGGCCAACAAATCCTTCCTGATCACGATTGGCGACCGCACCGTGGGCGGGCTGTCCAGCCGTGACCAGATGGTTGGCCCCTGGCAAGTGCCGGTGGCCGATTGCGCCGTGACCTTGGCCGACTACGAAGGCTTCCGCGGCGAAGCCATGTCGATGGGCGAACGCACCCCCATCGCCATGCTGGATGCCCCGGCTTCCGGCCGCATGGCCGTGGCCGAAGCGCTGACCAACCTGGCCGCCGCCGACGTCGCGCGCCTGGAAGACATCAAGCTGTCCGCCAACTGGATGGCCGCTTGCGGCGTCGATGGCCAGGACGCCGCGCTGTATGACACCGTGTCCGCCGTCAGCGAACTGTGCCAGGCCACCGGCCTGTCCATTCCGGTGGGCAAGGATTCCCTGTCCATGAAGACGTCCTGGGAACAGGACGGCGAACAGCGCCAGGTGGTGGCGCCGGTGTCGATGGTGGTGACCGCGTTCGCGCCGGTGGCCGACGTGCGCGCCAGCCTGACCCCGCAGCTGCGCACCGACGCGGGCGACAGCGTGCTGATCCTAATCGACCTGGGCCGTGGCCGCCACCGCATGGGCGGCTCGATCCTGGCGCAGACGTACAACCAGGTCGGCGAGACCGTGCCGGACATCGATTCGCCGCAAGACCTGCGCGCCTTCTTCATCACCATCCGCACGCTGGCCGAAGCCGGCACCATCCTGGCTTACCACGACCGTTCCGACGGCGGCCTGTTCGCCACCCTGACCGAAATGGCCTTCGCCGGCCGCACCGGTATCTCGGTGAACCTGGACATGCTGACTTTCGATCCGCAATCGGCGGATTGGGGCGACTACAAGATCCGCCCGGATCAGGTGAAGGTGCAGCGCGAAGAACTGACGCTCAAGGCCCTGTTCTCGGAAGAGGCGGGCGCCGTGATCCAGGTGCCGGCCTCCCAACGCGACGCCGTCATGCAAGTGCTGCGCGGCGCCGGCCTGTCGGCCCACTCGCACGTCATCGGCGGCCTGAACGGCGCCGACGAAGTCGAGTTCTACCGCGACGGCAAGAAGGTCTGGGGCCAGCCGCGCGCCGACCTGGGCCGCGCCTGGAGCGAAGTGTCCTACCGCATCATGGCGCGCCGCGACAACCCCGCGTGCGCCCAGGCTGAACTGGACGTCTGGAACGACACGACTGACCCGGGCATGAGCCCGAACGTGGCCTTCGACCCGCAAGAGAACATCGCCGCGCCCTTCATCAACACGGGCAAGCGTCCGCGCGTGGCCATCCTGCGCGAGCAGGGCTGCAACAGCCAGGTCGAAATGGCGTGGGCGTTCGACACGTCGGGCTTCGAAGCCATCGACGTCCACATGACCGACCTCTTGGCCGGCCGCGTGGATCTGGCGCAGATGCAGGGCCTGGTGGCGGTCGGCGGTTTCAGCTACGGCGACGTGCTGGGCGCTGGCGAAGGCTGGGCGCGCACCATCCGCTTCAACAGCAAGCTGTCGGATCAGTTCGCCGCGTACTTCGCGCGTCCGGACACGTTCGCGCTGGGCGTGTGCAACGGCTGCCAGATGATGGCCGCGTTGGCACCGATGATCCCGGGTGCCGAGCACTGGCCGCGCTTCACGCGCAACCAGTCGGAAAAGTACGAAGCCCGCCTGTCGATGGTGGAACTGGCCAAGTCGCCGTCCATCTTCTTCAATGGTATGGAAGGCGCCCGCATCCCGGTCGCCGTGGCGCACGGCGAAGGCTTTGCCGACTTCTCGCAGCAAGGCGACGCCAGCCGTGTGCTGACCGCCGCGCGCTACATCGACAACCGTGGTCAAGCCACCGAAGCCTACCCGTTCAACCCGAACGGCAGCCCGGGCGGCCTGACTTCCGTCACTACCGCCGATGGCCGCTTCACCGTCATGATGCCGCACCCGGAACGCGTGACGCGCAACGTCATGATGTCGTGGGCGCCCGAGAAATGGGGCAACGCAGACCAGGGCGGCACGTACAGCCCGTGGATGCGCATCTTCCGCAACGCGCGCGTCTGGCTGAAGTAAGGCAGCACAAGCCACGCCGCGCCCGCTTGCCGGGCACAGCAACAGAAACGGGCCTTGCGGCCCGTTTTTTTTCGACCTGGGCGGGGCGCGGAGGCGTTGTTTTGCATGTAACCCAATGAGATATTTAACTTTTCATTGCATCGGGCCGTTAACCGGAAGAGCGTTACGCAACCCCGGAGTGGCCTTTCATGTTCAAGAATTTAAGTATCCGCGCAATCCTGACGTCCGCCTTGGGCGTCTTTTTCGCGCTTTTCCTGGTAACCGGCGCAGCCGTCTACCAGCAACTGACGTCCAACCGCACTTCGATTGAATTGCTGCTGGACACCAACCTGGTCCGCGCCAACGCCGTGGACGGCGCAGGCGCCGAATTGCTGCGTGCGCGCCTGGTCCTGCTGGCCGCGCAGAGCGCGCTGCTGGAAGGCAAGAGCATCGACACGCTGGCCAGCATGCAGCGGCTGGACGGCTATACCAAGAAGGCGTCGGACCTGATCGACAGCGCCCGCAAGCAGCCCGAGACGTCCGCCGAAGGCAAGCCCTTGTTCGACGCCGCGCTGGCCGCCTACGACGTCTATCAGCGCGACGCGATCGCGCCGATGGTGGCCGCCATCCGCGCCGGCAAGCCGCAGGACGCCAGCCGGCTGAACCTGGAAAAGGTCACGCCGCTGGGCATCGCCTTCACGCAGGCCATCCAGAAGTACGTGGACTATGCCGATGACGTGGGCCAGCGCGTCGCGCGCGACACCTCCACGCGCATCAACGGCGCGATCGTGCTGCTGGTCTGTCTGCTGGCCGTGGTGGCCGTGCTGGTGGTGGGCCTGTACGTGGTTTTCGCGCGGTCGGTGTTCCGTCCGCTGCACGATGCCGGCAGCCTGTTCGACCGCATCGCCAGCGGCGACCTCAGCAACCGCATCGAGCAGCGCGGCGACAACGAGATCGGCGTGCTGTATGCCGCGGTCAAGCGCATGCAGGATAGCCTGGCCCGCACCGTGTCCGCCGTGCGCCTGGGCGTGGAAGAGATCCACACCGGTTCGCGCGAGATCGCGGCCGGCAACATCGACCTGTCTTCGCGCACCGAGCAGCAGGCGGCCTCCCTGGAGGAAACCGCGGCCAGCATGGACGAACTGTCGTCCACCGTGAAGAACAACGCAGACAGTTCGCGCAGCGCCTCGCAGTTGGCGACGGCGGCCTCGGAAGTGGCCACGCGCGGCGGCAAGGCCGTGGGCGACGTCGTGGGCACGATGCGCGGCATCGCCGACAGCTCCAAACGCATCGCCGACATTGTCGGCGTGATCGATGGCATCGCCTTCCAGACCAATATCCTGGCGCTGAACGCGGCCGTGGAAGCGGCGCGCGCGGGCGAGCAGGGCAAGGGCTTTGCGGTAGTGGCCAGCGAAGTGCGCGCGCTGGCGCAGCGCAGCGGCCAGGCGGCCAAGGAAATCAAGGGCTTGATCGACGAGTCGGTACAGAAGGTGTCGATCGGGTCGGACCAGGTGGAGGCCGCCGGCGCCACCATGCAAGAGATCGTGGTGTCGGTGCGCCGCGTGACGGACATCATCAACGAGATCTCCAGCGCGTCCGAAGAGCAGTCGCAAGGCATCCAGCAGGTGAACCAAGCGGTGTCGCAGATGGACAGCGTGACGCAACAGAACGCGGCGCTGGTCGAAGAAGCGGCGGCGTCCGCCGCGTCGCTGGAAACCCAGGCGCAACGCCTGCGCGAAGCCGTGGCGGTGTTCAAGCTGCAAGCCGGCGGCCGCGTGATCGACGAGGAAGCGCCCGCGTTGGGCCGCGGTGCGGAGCCGGCGCTGCTGGGCGCCTGACGGCGTCCATGGCGCCGATGCCGCCAATAGCGTTGATGGCGGCCGCCCTGGCCCCCGTCATGCAATGAAAAATGCCCCTTGCGGGGCATTTTTCATTGGCGCGGTACCGAGACGATTACTGATCCAGCTGGATCTTGGCGTCGGCCGCCACGTTCTTCCACTTCTTCACGTCGCTGGCGATCACTTGCTGGAACGCATCCGACGTGCCGGCCACGACCGTGCCGCCCAGGCTGGCCATCTTGGCCTTCACTTCAGGGGTGTTCAGCGCCTTGACCGAAGCGTCGTGCAGCTTCTTCTTCACGTCTTCCGGCAGGCCCTTGGGCGCCAGCAGGCCGTTCCAGGCGTTGGCTTCATAACGCGGCAGGCCGGCTTCCTTGAAGGTCGGCGTGTCGGGCAGTTCCGGCGAACGCGTATCGGCGGCGATGGCGATCGGACGGATCTGGCCGCCCTTGATGTAGGGCAGCGACGCCGGCACCGGTTCCCAGATCATCGAGACCTGGCCGCTGATCACGTCGGTGAACGCCGGGCCTGCGCCGCGGTAGGCGATGTGCATGAGCTTGGCGCCGGTCATCGACTTCATCAGCTCCATGGCCAGGTTGCCCAGGCCGCCCGCGCCCGACGAGGCGTAGGTGTAGCGGTCGGGATTCGCCTTGGAGGTGGCGATCACCGCGTTCAGGTCGGCGGCCGGGAAGTCCTTGGTGACGCTGAGCACGCCCGGCACGGTCACCAGTTGCGTGATCGCGGTGAAGTCCTGCACGGCGTCATAGGTCAGCGACTTGTACACGGCGGGGTTGGTGCCATGGGTGCTGGAGGAGGCCAGCAGCAGGATGTAGCCGTCGGGCGCGGAATCGGCGACGAAGCGCGTGCCGATCGAGCCGCCGGCGCCCGCCTTGTTTTCCACGACCACGGTGGCGCCCAGTTCGGTGCCCAGTTGCGCGGCGAAGACGCGGCCGATGATGTCGGCGGTGCCGCCGGGGGCGAACGGCACGATCAGGCGCACGGGCTTGGAGGGGTAGTCGGTGGCCTGTTGCGCCGAAGCGGCGCCGGCGGCCAGCGTGGCGCCGGTCAGCAGCGCCAGGGCGATGGTGGATTTCTTGAAGTTCATCTGTGTCTCCAGGCGAAGGTTAGTCGAGGCTGCGGTCGAGCCAATCGACGATCAATCCGGCTATCTGGTCGCTATTGCGGTCCAGCATGCAGAAATGGGAATTGCCGGCAATGCCGGCGGCGGGCAGGTCCAGCGCTTCGGCGCGAACGCCGGCCGCGCGCAAGGCCCGCCAGTAGGCGTCCGTCTGCGCGCGGTAGCGCAGCCAGGTCTCGTCCGCCTGAAAGTGGTCGCCCCAAACCAGCAAGTGCGGGGGCAACTGCCAGGGCACGGCAGCCGGCGTGCCGGTGGGCTCCAGCGCGACGACGGCGCGCACGGTGGCCGCGTATTCGTGGGCCAGCAGGGTGGCGAAGCCGCCGCCCTGGCTATGGCCGAAAACGATGCAGGGGCCAGCCAGTTCCAGCAATTGCCGGTACGCGTCCAGCGCCATGTCGCCATGCGTCAACCAACGCGGCACGAACTGCTTGGCGAAGGTGTCGAAGGATTCGATGGGGAACTGTTGCGCCGGATAGGCGTGGCGCGGTTGGCCGGCGGGCGCGTAGCCCGAAGCCGGGCCGATGCGGAACAGGCGCCAGGCCTCTTCCTTGGACCGGAAAATGGGCGCGCTGTCGTAGACCTGCGGATACATCGCCCAGGATGCGCGGCCGCGTTCGGGCGCATCGGAAACGAACACGTCATAGCCCGCCTGCAGCAGGCGCCACAGCCAGCCCTGGCGGCCGTCGGGCGTGCTCTCCCATTGCGCGCCCGTCATGCCGCCGCCGTGCCAAAGCAACACGGGGTAGGGATGCAACGGCTTGGCCAGCCGGTATTCCTGCACATAAAGCTGGCCGACGCTGTAGCCGCCGTTCATGTCGATCAAGCGGGCCGATGCGTTGTCCACGACCTTTTTCTGCAGAATCGGCACGCCGCCGGCCACGGCTTCGACGCCGCCCAGGAAATGGCTGCGGATGGATTTGAGCAGGACAGGGGAGTCGGACATCGGCGTTTCCAAGGAATGGACGCCGGGATGTTAGTTGCCAGATGTATCTGGGTTGTGCAAAATGAGCACCCCCTGTGCCGATTCAGCACAGGTGTAGGCCCCCACGCCGCGCGCACTTCGTGCGCTTGCTGCCCCCCGAGGGGGCGTTTTTCCCCTTGGGGCGGCCCGGCGGGGAAAAGGGCCCCCACGCCGCACGCACTTCGTGCGCTTGCTGCCCCC